>JALZDC010000337.1 GCA_030862755.1 Actinomycetota bacterium | reverse complement strand
CGCGGGTTCCGTACACTGTCGGCCGTGCTCCCGACGCAGCTGGAAGACCCTCGTTGAGCGCGGCCCGCGAACCGGTGTCCGACACCTACAGCCTCGATGAGGTCAAGGAACAGCTCGTCGTCCTTGGCCGCGAACGTGGCTTCGTCACATCTGGGGACGTCTTCGAGGCATTGCCGGAGATCACCCCCGATCAGGTGGAGGACGTTCTCGCGCAGATCACCGACCACCTGAACACCGCGGGCATCGAGATCATCGAGCTCCCCGGGGACGACACCGATGCCGTGACCCAGATCCGCATCGAGGTCGACGCGCTCAAGGCGCCGACCAACGACCCGGTCCGGATGTACCTGAAGGAGATCGGGAAGGTCCCGCTGCTCAACGCCCCGCAGGAAGTGGATCTCGCCCGTCGGATCGAGGCGGGGGAGCTCTGTACGGAGCTGCAGGACCAGATCGCGTTGGACGGGAAGCCGGATCCCAAGCGGTTCCGGCTGGCCACGACCCGGGTCTGGGAGATCTGGAACCACCAGGTGACGGCGTTCGGCAAGGTCGAGGGGATCGGCCGCGACCCCCTCGCCCAGAAGAAGTCCTACCGACCCAAGACCGACGACGACCTGATCAGCTACCTGCACCGTGTAGAGCGGGACGGACAGCTCGCCAAGCGCAAGCTGATCGAGGCGAACCTTCGGCTCGTCGTCTCGATCGCGAAGCGCTACGTCGGCCGCGGCATGCTCTTCCTGGACCTGATCCAGGAGGGGAACCTCGGTCTGATCCGCGCGGTGGAGAAGTTCGATCACTCGAAGGGCTTCAAGTTCTCGACGTATGCGACGTGGTGGATCCGCCAAGCGATCACGCGTGCGATCGCGGACCAGGCGCGGACGATCCGGATCCCGGTCCATATGGTCGAGACGATCAACAAGCTCGTGCGGGTGCAGCGGCAGCTGCTGCAGGACCTCGGGCGCGAGCCCACCCCCGAGGAGATCGGCAAGGTGATGGGGATCGGCGCCGAGAAGGTGCGCGAGATCCAGAAGGTGTCGCAGGAGCCGGTGTCGCTGGAGACGCCGATCGGGGAGGAGGAGGACTCCCACCTCGGGGACTTCATCGAGGACTCCGACGCCGTGGTCCCGGTGGACGCCGCGTCGTTCATCCTCCTGCAGGAGCAGCTCGGCTCGGTGCTCCACACGCTCTCAGAGCGGGAGAAGAAGGTGATCGAGCTGCGGTTCGGCCTGGTCGACGGCCATCCGCGGACGCTCGAGGAGGTCGGCCGGGAGTTCGGCGTCACCCGCGAGCGGATCCGGCAGATCGAATCGAAGACACTGTCGAAGCTGCGGCATCCGTCGCGGTCGCAGCGCCTGCGCGACTACCTCGAGTAGCCCCGCCCGGGAGCGGGCGCCTGTCCCGTGGTGTGACCCGAGCTCGAGCTCATCGGCCCTGTGCTAGCTTCGCGTCATGGGGGTGGTTTCGGATCCGGCTCGTCGTGGTCTGCGCGTCTCCACGCTCGTCGCGGGTCTCGCGATGCTGCAATGGGCCGTGTTCGCCGCTGATGCGACACCTGAGGCGGCGCACGCGCAGACGGCGGGTCGACCGAACATCGTCCTGATCGTTACCGACGACCAGCGCTACGACACCCTCCACGTGATGCCAGAGGTGCAGCGTCTCCTCGTGCGCCGGGGGATGTCGCTTCGAAGGGCGATCGTGACGAACCCCCTCTGTTGTCCGTCGCGCGCGACGATCCTCACGGGTCGGTACTCCCACACCACAGGCGTCTACACGAATGGGGCGCCGAACGGAGGTTGGACCGTCTTCCAGCCTTCCGAGCCCAACACGATCGCTACGGCGCTCCAGGATGTGGGATATCGGACTGCACTGATCGGCAAATACCTCAACGGGTACGGCGGTGCAACCCCCTACGTTCCCCCGGGATGGGATAAGTGGCTGGCGATTCACGGTGGCGGGGGGTACTTCAACTACTCGATGTACGATCACGTCCGTGGTCTCGTGAACTACGGTTCGAGGCCGAGCGATTATTCGACCGATGTCATCCGGAGACACGCCGTCTCGTTCATCCTGAATGCACCCGAAGATAGACCGTTGTTCATGATGGTTACGCCATTCGCGCCGCACGGTTTCCCGATCGCAGCTCCTCGCCACGACGGCGATCTCGCGTCAGCACCGGTTCGCCTGAGTCCGGCCGTGAACGAAGCGGACGTCTCCGACAAGCCCGCTTACATCGCATCGCGAGGGACTGTGAGTGACGGATCGGTGCGAACGCGAACGCGTAATCACTGGGAGACCCTGCTCGCCGTCGACGAAATGGTTTCGCGGATCCTGGAAGTGCTCGCCGCAACGGGTCGTGCAGGCAACACCCTTTTCATCTTCACGTCCGACAACGGAGTGGCTAATCGAGAGCACAGATGGACCGGCAAGCAGGTTCCGTACGAGGGGTCGATCCGAGTTCCGCTGGTCATGCGTCTGCCGGGTGTGGTCCCTCCGAACACCGTGTCCGTCGCGCTCGTCTCCAACGTGGACGTCGCCCCCACGATCGCGGACTTCGCAGGTGCCTCGCTGCCGGCTGATGGTGTATCGCTGCGACCCATGCTTGCCGGTACGGCCTCCTCCGCCCGGAGCTCCGTCGTGCTCGAGCACGTGGAGTCGATCCCGGCTGTACCCACCTACTGCGGTGTTCGCACGCAGTCGTTCACATTTGCTCACTACGCGACCGGCGAGGAAGAGCTGTACGACCTCTCCAAGGATCCCAGGCAGCTCCAGAACGTGGCGCTGACGAGACGGAGCAAGACCGTTCAGATGCGTGCGCTCACGGAATCGCTCTGCCGGCCGGTGCCACCCGGGTTCTCCTGGTAACAGCGACCGGAGAGGCTTAGTTCCAAGCCGCGGGGTCGCCTTCGCCCAAGCGGTCGCGGATCCCAGTGCGGACCCGCCGGATCGCGTCCAGACTCTTGCCCGTCGCAGCGTCGGTTAGCCTCTGGACCTGACCCGAGACCAGCCTCGGTGCTGAGCGCTGATCGCTCCGCGCGCGTTGCGGCCCATGGAGGACGTTCGGATCGTCTTCGCGGAGTTTGGCGGCAAGCTTCATCCCGAGCGCGACGCCGGCGACGAGAAGGAGCAGGGATCGGAGCTTCATGGTGTGACAGCCTATCGCGGTGGGCGGAAGGGCCGCTGCTAGACTCGCCTTCGCTCCCTTCCGGGGTAGCTCAATTGGCAGAGCGGCGGACTGTTAATCCGTAGGTTGTGGGTTCGAGTCCCACCCCCGGAGCCAGGTCGAGCTGTGGCAAGGTAGGGGTTCCATATCTCAGGTCCGAGAGCGGGCATGTGGTTCTGACCACGCTGAAACAGGAAGAGCTGCGATCGCATTCACGCCCGGTC
>JALZDC010000318.1 GCA_030862755.1 Actinomycetota bacterium | reverse complement strand
GGCGCACCGTATCTATCTCGACCGCCGCCCCACGTTCGACACGGACCGGCGATCCCCCGGTCATTTCATGGCGGAGGGCGCCGGGGTGTGCAGGCGAGGGTCGCACGCCACGCGCTACGCGTACTTCGTCGCCGCGCCCGGATTCGGTCCCGTGCACGAGGTGGGGATCCCCAGGAGCGGCCTCTACGTGGTGGTCGCCGTGGTTCCCGCCGAGCGAGGCGCTCGGAACCTGCTGCGGGAGCTGATGGGCCGCACCCGCTTCGGCGACGACGGCATCCACGACTTCGTTGCGGTCGCGCATCCCAGGGTGGCCTGAGCCAGGGTTCGACGACTCGTCAGCGAGGGCTCCTGTCGACGAACGGCGGCTTGACCACGGTGGCGGCGCCCCGCCGCCCTCTGATGTCGACCTCGACCTCCCGTCCAAGCTCCACGACGTCTCCCGGCCACACGTAGGCGAGCGCGATGCCGGTGCCGAGGACCGGCGAGAAGGTGCCGCTGGTCACCTCGCCCACGAGCCGATCGCCGACCAACACCGGATAGTGCGCACGGGGGATGTGCCGCCGCTCATGCATCCGCAGCCCTCGCAAGAGGCTCGGGAGCCCTTCCTCCCGCTGACGGAGCAGCGCCAGGCGCCCCCGGAACTCGCCCTTGTCCATCGCGACAGCCCAGCCGAGGCCGGCTTCGAACGCGGTCGAGGCCTCGAAGAGATCCTGGCCGTAGAGCGGATAGCCCATCTCGAGGCGGAGCACGTCCCTGGCGGCGAGGCCGGCGGGTTCGCCGCCGAAGGTTCGAACGGACTCGAGCAGCTCGCTCCAGAGCTCCCCGGCGATGTCCTGATAGGTGAAGAGCTCGAACCCCACTTCGCCCGTGTACCCCGAGCGAGTCACGATCACGGGCCGGCGACGATATTCAGCCTCGTAGCACCGCATGAACGCGAGCTTCGTGGCGTCGGGGAACAGACCCGCCATGACGTTCGTCGACTCCGGCCCCTGGACGGCGAGGAAGCACCAGTCCTGGTGGTACATGAGGTGCACGGGTCCATCCGCCCTCTCCTCCTCGAGCATGCGAAGTACGCGGGGGGCGTTGGACGCGTTCGGGACCACGAAGTATCGCTCCTCGCCGAGCCGATACACGATGAGGTCCTCGATCACGCCGCCGCCCTCGTTGAGCACGAGGTTGTAGAGGGCGTGGCCCACGTCGGCCTTCGAGATGTCGTTGGTGACCAGTCGCTGCAGCATCCCGAGCGCCCCCGGGCCGGCAACCTCGACCTTCCCAAGGTGTGTGAGGTCGAACAGGCCCACGTGCGTACGCACGCTCCTGTGTTCCGCGATGGCACCCTCGTATTCGATCGGCATCTGCCAGCCCGCGAAGGGAGCCATCTTCGCGCCGAGATGCAGGTGCTGTCCTTCGAGGGGGGTCCGCTTGAGCTCCGGCGGCCGATCCGTGTCGTCGGCCGTCGTCTCGGCGGAAGTCTGTGGGGACATCGGGAGGGATGCTAACGGCCTCACGGCGAGCGCGGGATGCCGTACGGGAGATGCCGAGTAGACTCGGCGTTCGATGGCGGACGCGTACGATGTCGTCGTGGTCGGCGCCGGCACCGGCGGCTACTCCACGGCCCTCAGGGCAGCACAGCTTGGCAAGCGTGTCGCCATCGTTGAGCGGGATGAGCGACTGGGGGGCACCTGTCTCCTGCGTGGCTGCATCCCTACCAAGGCATTGCTGCAGTCCGCCGCGGTGATGGACACCGTCAACCGCGCCGAGGAGTGGGGCATCAAGGCCTCCGGCGACCCCGACTGGTCGGCCGTCCTTGCCTTCGAGGACGGGATCGTGGACAAGCTGGTCAAGGGCGTCACCGGATTGATCAAGACCCGCGGGATCACCGTCCTCAAGGGGACCGCCAAGCTCCTCGCAGGGCCGGCGGTCGAGGTCGAAGGCACTCGGGTCGAGGCAGTGGATGTGGTGATCGCGAGCGGATCTCGCCCGCGGCTGCTCCCCGGGATGGAGGTCACCGAGCGGATCATCACGAGCGACGAAGCACTTCGATACGACCGCATCCCCGCTTCCGCGGTCGTTATCGGGGCGGGCGCGGTCGGGCTCGAGTTCGCGTCGCTCTACCGGTCGCTGGGCGCGGAGGTGACCCTTCTCGAAGCGCTCCCGGGCCTGGCGCCGCTGGAGGACGAGGACGTCTCGACCGAGATCGCGAAGGCGTTCCGCCGGCGCGGGATCAAGTCGTCTGCCGGTGCATCGGTGAAGGCCGTCAGCGACACAGGCGAGGCCGTCGATGTCACGTTCGAAGCCGGTGGGAAGGCCGAGAAGGTCACCGCGGAGGTCTGTCTCGTCGCGATCGGGCGAGGCCCGGTGACGGACGGACTCGGCCTGGAGGAGGCTGGCGTCTCGCTCCACGAGAAGGGATTCGTGAACGTCGACGGCCATCTGCGCACGACCGTCCAGCACGTCTGGGCGGTTGGAGACGTCGCGGCCACCCCGCTCCAACTCGCGCACGTCGCGTTCACCGAGGGCTACGCGGTCGCCGAGCGGATCGCCGGCGAGACCGTTCCCGAGATCGACTACGTCAACATCCCGCGCGTCACGTACTGCTCGCCCGAGATCGCGAGCGTCGGCCTCACGGCCGCCCAGGCCAAGGACCGTGGCGTCAAGCTGGCGACGGAGCACCTCGACTTCAAAGGGATCGGCAAGGCGAACATCCTCGGCGAAGGGGGCTTCGTCAAGGTCGTCAGCGAGCAGGGTGGCGGGCCGGTCCTCGGTGTACACATGATCGGTCCCCACGTGACGGACCTGATCGCGGAGGCGATGCTCATCACCAACTGGGAGGCCGTGCCGGCCGAGGTCGCCGCGCTGTTCCACCCGCACCCGTCCCTATCCGAGGCGATCGGCGAGGCGCATCTGGCCCTGGCCGGCAAGCCCCTGCACACAGCCTGAGGAGCCGCGTGGCGACGACCAAGACCCGCCAGGACGATACGCAGATGACGGACGGACGGCTTCCCGACGACGAGCTGAAGCGTGCCCTGTACCTGTTGAGGCTCTGTCGTTACTTCGACGAGCGCATGGAGACGCTGTACCGGCAAGGCAAGCTCCCGGGAGCCATCTACTCGGGGCGCGGGCAGGAGGGCACCCACGTCGGCGTCGTGCTTCCGCTCGAGCCCGAGGACTCCCTGTTCCCCACGCACCGCGACCTCTCCGCGCAGATCGCGAAGGGACTCGACCTCAAGCGGATCATGGCGCAGTTCTGGGGACGGATCGACGGCTACACGCGTGGGCGGGACGGCAACAGCCACATCGGCGACTGGTCCGGGAGCAGGACCTGGACCGCGATGTCCCATCTGCCGATCGCGTACCCCGTCGCGGTCGGCGCCGCCTGGGCCTATCAGCGACGCGGCGAGCCACATGTCGCCATGGCGATCTGTGGCGACGGCGCCACCTCGAACGGCCGGTGGCACGAATCGCTGAACTGGTCGGCGATCTTCCAGCTTCCCGTGATCTGGGTGGTGAACAACAATCTTTACGCCTACTCGACGCCGAACGAGCTCGAGTTCCCCGTCCCGACGATCGCCGAGCGAGCCGCCGCCTACGACATGCCGGGGGTCCGCGTGGATGGCGCCGACGTGCTGGCGGTGGAGGCGGCGGCACGCGAGGCCGTGGAGCGGGCCCGCTCCGGCCGGGGCCCCTCGCTGATCGAGTCGGTCTCGCTCCGGTGGAAGGGGCACGCCGGTCACGACCCTGCGAAGTACGTCCCCAAGGAGCTCCTCGAGGAGTACATGCGAGACAAGGATCCGGTCAACAGCTTCCAGCAACACCTCCTGTCCGAAGGCGTCGTCAAGGAGCAGGACGTCGCGGAACTGCAGGCGCAGATCGAGAAGGAGTTCGAGGACGGCTACGAGTTCGCGCAGGCATCGCCGTATCCCGAGCCGGAGGACCACGCGAAGGGCCTGTGGGTCGAAGACGGCTACTGGACGAGCGAGCCCGGTCGCGGCGGCGGTACCGAGGCCTCATGATGTCACAGGCGCAGGACACCCGGCCGAACAAACAAAAACAAGAGGTCGAGGCCGGCGCCGCCGGTCACGGCGCGGAGCCCCGCGGGAAGCGCACCGAGGACGGCCAGGCGACCTACCTCGTCGCGATCGCCGAGGCCCTCTGGGAGGAGATGGAGCGCGACGAGCGCGTCTACATGCTCGGCGAGGACATCGGCGTCTACGGCGGCGCGTTCAAGGTCACAGAGGGGTTCTACGATCGGTTCGGTGCCGAGCGCGTCATCGACACGCCCATCGCCGAGGAAACCATCGTCGGGATGGCGATCGGCTCCGCGATGGAGGGATTCCGTCCCGTCGCGGAGTTCCAGTACGCCGACTTCATGTCGAGCGGGTTCGACGAGATCTCGACCGCCCTGGCGCGGGTCCACTACCGCAGCGGGGTTCCGCTCCCGGTCGTGCTCCGGGGTCCCTCCGGCGGCATGGTCCGCGCGTCGTCGTTCCACTCGATCAACCCCGAACCGTTGTTCTCGTACGCGGGCGGGATCAAGGTGATCTGTCCGTCGTTCCCCGCCGATGCGAAGGGCCTGATGAAATCGGCGATCCGCGACGACAACCCAGTGATGTTCCTCGAGCACAAGTGGATCTACCGGCGGATCCGTGAGCAGGTCCCGGAGGACCCGGACTTCCTGATCCCGATAGGCGTGGCCGACGTCAAGCTGGAGGGCGACGACGTCTCGATCGTCACCTACGGAGCGATGGTGCACCGAGCCCTCGAGGCCGCACAGGCGCTGGACGCCCAGGGGATCTCGGCGGAGATCGTGGATCTGCGCACCGTTTATCCGATGGACGAGGAGACCGTTCTTCGCTCGATCGAGAAGACCTCGCGAGTGGTGGTGCTCTCGGAGTCCTATCGGTTCGTCGGGATCGCGGCCGAGGTGGCCTCGACGATCGCGGAGAGAGCCTTCGAGCACCTCGACGCTCCGGTCGTACGTCTCTCGCCCCCTAACGTGCCCGTCCCTTTCTCCCCGACCCTCGAGGACGCGTTCCTGCCGGGGGTCGACGACATCGTCCGAGAGGTCAAGAAGCTCTCAGCCTGGTGAGGAGACCCCGATGACCACCATCAAGATGCCCCAGCTCGGCGAGACGATCGTCGAGGGAACGATCCTCAAGTGGCTCAAGGGAGAGGGCGAGGTCATCGAGCGCGATGAGCCGCTGTTCGAGATCTCGACGGACAAGGTCGACACCGAGGTCCCCTCGCCCGTGAGCGGCACGGTCTCGAAGATCCTGGTCGACGAGGGTCAGACGGTGGCCGTCGGCACCGACCTCGCCGAGATCTCGGAGGACGGCGCTGCTGGAGGTGATAGCGGAGCCGCGGGAGCCGCCCCGGTCGGGGGGCCGGAGCCCGCTGCCGAGGAAGCCTCCTCCGGGACATCGGCGGGCGCCGAGCCCCCCTCCGAGGCGACTCCGGCGCCGGCTGCGTCTACCGAAGCGACGGAGAGCGCGGCGGCGGTCGCCGAGGGCTCGGCCGCCGAGATGCCCGCCGTAGAGCCAGCCACGCCGCAGGGCGCGGAAGCGACCGCCGCCGCCGAGACACCCGCTCCTTCACGTACCGGATCCGGGGGCATGCCCGATCGCGGCCCGAGGTCGAGGATCCTGTCCCCGCTCGTGCGCCGACTCGCAGACGAGCACGGTCTCGATCTCTCCCGGATCGAGGGCTCGGGGACCGGAGGTCGCATCACCAAGCAGGACGTGCTGG
>JALZDC010000281.1 GCA_030862755.1 Actinomycetota bacterium | reverse complement strand
ACCCAGCCCTGGCTGTAGTCGGCGAAGAAGTGAGCTCCCTGGTAGGTCTCGGGGTATGTGGTCCCGTGGTACCAGTCGCCGGCGGTCACCGATCCGCCCGCGTCGGTGTGCTGGTAGTCGTACACGGGCGGTCGCGGGCCCTTGGCGTACTCGGCCTTGCATTCAGTGGTGTTCTGGAACGAGCCGAACTTGTGGCTGCCGCCCTCGTAGCACGGCCAGCCGTAGTTCTTCCCGGGCTGGCCACGGTGGATCGCCTCCCAGGTCCCCCCGCCGACGTCGCCGATCAGCATCTCCCCCGTGACTCGATCGAAGCTGAACCGGAACGGGTTTCTGAGCCCATGAACCCATGTCTTCGAGATGTTGCTCTTCGGGTTCCCGTTGTAGAAGGGGTTGTCGGGGAGCCCGTCCCCGGTCACCGGGTCGATGCGCATGATCGCGCCGATGTGGTTCACCGGGTCCAGGGGCCCGCCGGGGTTCCGGGAGACGTCGCCGTTCCCGACGTAGAGGTTGCCGTCCGGGCCGAACCGCACGGTGCCGATCGCGTGTCCCGCGCCGTCCTGCGGAATGCAGTCCTCGACGCGCGCACCATCGCGCCAGCAGGTGAGGGCCCGGTCCTTCGTCGGATCGGTGATCACCGAGGCGTCGGCGTTGCGCCCGAGCAGCACCGTCCTGGCCTCGGCTCCAGTCGCCGCGACGTCCGGATTAGCAGGGTCCGCCTTGATCCGCTCGAGCCGGGCCACGCGCCCCCCGATTTGATCCTTAGCGACCCCGGGCGGGTCGTACGTGTAGAGGGCGTAGACGTACGGCTGCTGCGGAAAGTCGGGGTGGAGGGTCATCCCGAGCAGCCCGCGCTCGTGGAAGGTGTTCACCTCCTGGGAGAGGTCGATGAAGGGCGTGGCCAACAGCCTTCCGTTCCTGAAGACGCGGATCACGCCGTCCTTCTCCGCCACGAACATCCGGCCGTCGTCGGCGAAGCTGACCGCGACCGGCAGGTTGAGGCCCCTGACGACCGGCTGGATCTCGAACCCGGCCGGGGCGATGTGGGAGGCATGCGCGGACGGGGCGAAGAGCGTCGCCCCGATGACGAGGCAGAGGAGGGCTGCCTGGCCGGTTCGGCGGCGCGGCCGGTGTTGCGGCGGCCAACGCAGGGTGCTCGAGCTCAGTCTCGGCGCCTCACCTGAGTCTCCCGCGACTCGGCAGATGGAAGCATAGAGCTTCAACGGCACTTCTACTCATCCTAGTTAGCGGGAGGCGCGTGTCCAGCATCGGGCCGAGCTAAGGGAACGCTTGGATCTGACGTCGGGAGCAGGTAACGGCGACGTACCGGCTGCTCGAGCGGGCGGAACGGGGTCCGGCGTTGATCCAGGGGCCCGGCGTGCCGGGCGCTCGCCCGTACGCCTCGCGAGCGACTACAGCGGGATGTTCCCGTGCTTTGCGGTTCGGTCGCACACCTCGCCGATCGTGCAGCGGTCTCTGAGCACGGCCCGGATCGGGTGCAGGCGGGCCACATGGACTCGACTCGCTCGTCCTTTCGAGGCTGAGCTCCTCGGCGAGCGAACCGCTGCAATCGGGCGCGATGGGCGCCGTTGGACGTCGCCTGGGATACTGTGAGAGCCTGATCGGGCGAGCTCCAACGGCCCTTAGAGGCCGTCGTAGCCGGTTGGTGGGGGACGGCGGGCCCAAAGGCTCGTCCTTCTTCATGCGCCGGCGTCGCTTCCTGACATTGCTTGGATCGGTCCGTGTCTCCATTTGAGCGACTTCGAGGAGGGTGGTCGCCGGCGGCGGCATTGCTGCTCGGGCTGCTGGTGATCGATTCCGCCTTCGTTCTACTGCACGTCTCGTACGACCCTCAGTCCGGCGGCTTCTTCGGAGACCGACGTGTGCTGGTCTCCGAGGACGTCGGGTACGCGGAGATATTCGGGTATCTGAAGGTGATTGGCGCAGCGGTGCTGCTTCTAATCCTCTACCGCCGGCGGGCGGCGCCCGTCTACCTGGCCTGGACGGTCGTGCTCCTGGCGATAACAGCCGACGACGCGCTGTCCCTCCATGAAAAGGCAGGCGCGCAGATCGACTCCTTCCTGGGACGGTCTCAGGAGACTGGGCTGCTCGCAGACATCGGCGAGCCGATCTTGTGGGCCGTCGCCGGCCTGGGGCTCCTCGCGGGGACCTGGCTCGCGCACCGTCGCAGCGAGCCACAAGCGCAAGCGGATTCCCGTTGGCTCTTCCTGCTGCTGG
>JALZDC010000241.1 GCA_030862755.1 Actinomycetota bacterium | reverse complement strand
CACCGGTACCTGTCCGTGGAGGCGTACTGGGTACGCGGCCGCGATCGAGCCACGATCGCGCGGCTCGTGCGTGAGTCGACCCCGGTGATCGGCGCCTACCACGCCCAGGAGCAGGTCGGGTTCGCGCGCGTGATCTCGGACGGCTCGAGCATGGCGTGGCTGGGCGACGTGTTCGTGGTCGCGGACCACCGGGGGCGTGGTCTCGGGGTAGAGCTCGTCCGGGAAGCCGTGGAGCATCCGGAGCATCGCGACCTCCCCTGGTACCTCAACACCCGCGACGCGCACGGGCTCTACGCACGCTTCGGGTTCGTCGCCCCGAGTGACAGGACCATGGTCCGGGCGCCGCGGGACTGATCAGGTCGGCGGGAGATCCTCGGGCCGGTCGACGTCCGGAGGCGCGCGGAACGGGACCTGGATCTCCTCGATCCAACCCGGATGGGAAGCCATGAGCGCCCGGGCCCCGAGGTCGCCATGCAGGTGTCCCGCCTCCGCGTAGACCTCGCGCGAGAGGAGCGCGGGGCCCGGTCCGTCCTCGTAGGCGATCCGCACGATCCGGCTCCTGGAACGCTCGAACGCGTCGATCAGTTCGCGAACCTCGGCATCGGTCACGCCGGGCTGGTCGGCGAGCAGGACCACGGCTCCCTCGCTCTGGTCCGAGAGCGCGTGGAGGCCTGCGGACAGCGACGACGACTGGCCGGTCCCGTGAGCGGGATTGCGGACGAACCTGCCCTGTGGAGGGAGCCGAAGGGCTCGTTCCACCGCATCGGCGTCGTGGCCGACGACCACGATGAGCTCACCGACACCGGCGGACGCCAGCGCGTCGACGGCGTGCTGCGTGAGCGGTCTGCCCCGGTACTGCGCGAGCTGTTTGGTCCCGCCGAACCGGGTGCCCGAGCCGGCCGCCAGGACGATGCCCGAGATCACGACCCCTCACGCCGTCCGAGCAGCCGGGAGGAGAGCCGTTTGATCGCGGCCCAAACGGCGCGGAGCGCGAGGCCGACCCCGTTGACGGCTTTCGGGGTCGACCGCGCCGCCGGTGCGGCCGAGGCCACTCCCGTCTCCCCAGCGCCCGACTCGGTATCGTCACGGTCCACCGTGATCGGGGAGGGAGCACCCGTCTCCTCGTTCAGCTTCGACTCCAGACAGCCGGCGAACTCCTTGATGAGAAGCTTCGACACCTCAGGAAGGAGCCCCCGTGACATCTGCGCGGCGGCCCCCGTGATCGTGATGTCGGAGCGGATGTGCACCGTCGTGCCGTCGTCGCCGGCGGGCTCGAGCCACGACTCCACCTTCGCGTTCGCCACGCCTTTGCCACGCTGCTCGGTTCCTTTCGCGGACAGCTTCGCTCGGTACGAGATGTCGTCCTTCTCCTCCATCACGACGGTCCCGCTGAACGCCATCTGCACCGGACCGAGCTTCACGTGGACCTTGCCTTTCCAGGTCCGGTCGTCGACGATCTCCGTCAGCTCCGCACCGGGCATGCAGGGTGCGATCTCCTCGACGTCTTGGATGAACGCCCACAGGTGCTCGACCGGCGTGCGGACGGTGAAGCTGTCTTCGATCAGCATCCCTCGGGAAGCGTACGCCCGTGGTCCAAGCTCCGCCCGTGGACCGCATGGATCCTGGGTCTCCCGGCGGTCGCTTCGAGGTCTGCTGAGCGCTCTCACGTTCGATGTGTGGATCGCCGGGACGATCGCGTACATCCTGCTCTGGCTCGAGAACCGTCGCGGCCGTTAGGTCTTCCTGTTTCCCCCGCAAGGCGTCCGGGTATCAGCGCCCCGTGGACTTCCGGAAGGGGGCGAAGCTCGACCCCACGCAGGTCGAGGACCGCCGCGGCATGCGGGGGATGCGCGGCGGTCGAGGCATGGCCGTGGGGGGCGGCGCGGGGGCTGTCGGCGTGATCATCGTTCTACTGATCACCCTTCTCGGCGGCGAAGGGATCGACCTGAACGCGCTGCGGTCCCTGGAAGGCGTGATCGCAGGCGGGCAGCAGCAACAGGGTGAGGTGATCGAGGAGTGCAAGACGGGTCAGGACGCCGAGAAGAGCAGGGACTGTCGGTTGATAGGGACGGTGAACAGCATCCAGGCGTACTGGAACGAGGCTCTGAACGGGTACCGCCCGGCCGTCACCGTGTTCTTCTCGGACTCGACCGATACCGGCTGCGGCGCCGCGACCTCCGACGTCGGCCCCTTCTACTGTCCGGTCGACCAGAAGGTGTACATCGACCTCGGGTTCTTCCAGGAGCTCCAGGCGCGGTTCGGCGCCGAGGGCGGTCCGTTCGCGGAGGCCTACGTCCTCGCGCACGAATACGGACACCATGTGCAGAACCTCCTCGGGAGGTTGGATCGGATCGGGGGCGATCGACAGGGACCGCAGAGTGCCGCGGTGCGAACCGAGCTCCAGGCCGACTGCTACGCCGGAGTCTGGGGGGCGAACGCGGTGGAGACCGGCTTCCTCGCGTCGCTCGGCGACGAGGAGATCGCGCAGGCGTTGGATGCGGCCGCCGCCGTCGGCGACGACCGCATCCAGAAGGAGATCCAAGGGCAGGTGAACCGCGAGGCCTGGACGCACGGCTCCTCCGCACAACGCAAGAAGTGGTTCCTCATGGGCTACCGAGGCGGCAACCCGAACGACTGCGACACGTTCTCCGGCGGGATCTAGCCAGCGGCAGCGTTACCCGGGCCGCGCCTCGGTGCCCGGCCGAGGCCGATCGTGGATCGGCCCGGGCC
>JALZDC010000240.1 GCA_030862755.1 Actinomycetota bacterium | reverse complement strand
CTCATGCTCGCATCGGGCAGGCCGGCTGTGGCGGGCCGGCTCCTCCAACGAGAGGTCGAGGTGCTCGGCCGGCTCCTCACGGATCCCCAACGTCCGTACGTGGCGGTCCTCGGAGGCGCGAAGGTCTCGGACAAGCTCGGCGTCTTAGACGCGCTCGTCGACCGCGTCGACGCGTTGTTGATCGGCGGCGCGATGGCGTTCACGCTGATCGCGGCCGACGGAGGAACGATCGGCGAGAGCCTCGTGGAACCCGATCTCTTCGACGAGACCCGGGCCGTCACGCGACGCGCCCGGGAGAAGGGCACGCTAATCGAGTTGCCCCAAGACGTCGTGGCGTCGACGGAAGCCCGCGCGGACGTTCGCCCTCAGACGGTGCCGGCGCGCGAGATCCCCCGCGGCCTCAAAGGGTTGGACATCGGCCCCCGCACCGTCGAGGAGTTCGCGCGGATCCTCGCCGACGCTAAGACGATCCTGTGGAACGGGCCGATGGGCGTCTTCGAGCTCGAGCCCTTCTCGGCCGGAACCCGAGGAGTGGCCACCGCCATCGCCGGGGCTGGGGCCTTCTCCGTCGTCGGGGGCGGCGACTCGCTCCTCGCTGTCCACCGCGCCGGCCTGGAGAACTCATTCGATCACCTGTCCACCGGCGGCGGGGCCTCGCTCGAGTTCCTCGAGGGCGAACAGCTGCCGGGCATCCGGGTGTTGGAGGACTGACGTGGTCGAACGGATGCCGATCATGGCGGCCAACTGGAAGATGCACAAGACGCACCTCGAGGCGATCCAGACGGTGCAGAAGCTCTCCTATCTCCTGGACCGGAAGGATGCGGACCGTGTCGAGGTCGTGATCTGCCCGCCGTTCACCGCATTGCGCTCGGTCCAAACGCTCATCGACTCCGACCGGCTCTCCTATCGCCTGGGCGCGCAGAACGTCCACCCGGACGACGAGGGGGCGTTCACCGGAGAGGTGTCCGGCTCGATGCTGGCGGCGCTGGACGTTTCCTACGTGATCGTGGGTCACTCCGAGCGCCGCCAGCTCTTCGGCGAGGACGACGAGAGGGTCAACGAGAAGGTGAAGGCCGTCTTCCGCCACGACATGGTCCCGATCGTCTGCGTGGGAGAGACCCTGGAGGAGCGGGAGTCGGGCGGGACCGAGACCAGGGTCGCGGAGCAGGTCCGGCGGGCGTTCGACGGCGTGGACGCGCCGGCCGCCGCGCGCGCCGTGGTCGCCTACGAGCCGATCTGGGCGATCGGCACGGGGCGCAACGCGGAACCGACGGACGCGGGACAGGTCGTGGAGGTCATCCGAGCCACTCTTTCGGACCGGGTCTCCTCGGAGGTCGGAGACGCGATCCGCGTCCAATATGGCGGCAGCGTCAAACCCGGCAACATCAGGGAGTTCATGGCTCATCCGGAGATCGACGGGGCACTCGTGGGCGGCGCGAGCCTGGACCCGGAGGGGTTCGCCCTGATCGTCAGATACCGGTGACCCTCTTTCGCTTCCTTGCCTCTCAAAGAAGCTGCGGCCGTGTCACTCCCGGCGTTGACGGTTTGCGCGACTCCCGTAACCTCCGTAGTATCGCCTTCCGGGCATGAGTCGATCCGATACGGATACCGACGTATCCCAGGTCGAGCAGGGCGAGGTTCGCGAGCGCCCCGACCTTGAGGCTGCCGCGCTGTCTGCCGAGACGCCGGCGTCGATCATCGGCCGGAGCCCCTGGGAGATCTTCTGGCGGCATTTCCGACAGGATCGCTTCGCGCTCGGCGGCCTCGTGATCATCGCCCTGATGCTGCTCATGGCGATCTTCGCGCCGGTGGTCGCGGACATCACCAACCACGAGCCCAACCAGGTGAACCTGAACTCACTCGACTCGTATGGGTTGCCGTCGGCCCCTCGCTGGTGGCCGGACAAGTTCGACCCCGTCACTGGCGAGAAGATCACGGAATCGCCGCCCGGCTACCTGCTGGGAGTCGACGACACGGGACGCGACCAGTTCGTGCGGATCGCTTACGGTGCCCGCACATCGCTGCAGGTAGCGTTCGTCGCGACCGGCATCGCGCTCGTGATCGGCGTGCTCATGGGTCTCACGGCCGGCTTCTACCGAGGGAAGATCGACACGGTGATCTCACGGGCGACGGATGTCGTCCTGGCGCTCCCGATCCTCCTCCTCGCGCTCGGGATCGCGTCGGCCTGCGGCGCCAACAAGGAGGGGTGCTTGTGGGGCCTGATCAAGCCCGGCCTCGGCCCCGTCATCATGATCATCGGCCTCTTCGGTTGGCCGTACATCGGCCGCATCGTCCGCGGTCAGGTCCTGTCGATCCGTGAGAAGGAGTTCGTCGAGGCGTCGCGGTCCCTGGGGGCATCCAACCGGCGGATCATCCTCCGCGAGATCCTTCCCAACGTGACCGCCCCGATCATCGTCTACACCACGCTGATCATCCCGAGCAACATCCTGTTCGAGGCCGGACTGTCGTTCCTCGGTGTCGGCGTGCCGGACACCACTCCTTCATGGGGAGGAATGCTGGCCGACGCCGGCACCGCCTTCACGTTCGCACCCTGGCTGATGATCTTCCCGGGCCTCGCCCTGTTCCTCACGACCCTCGCGTTCAACCTCGTGGGGGACGGCCTCCGCGACGCCCTCGATCCTCGGAAGGGCGTCTGAGCGTATCCACAGGGGGGATCCGGTGCGAAAGGAGGACGACCGGCCTCGAAAGGCACACAGGCTCGTGAAAGAGCATCGAACGGGAACCACGAGAAGGGGGGTAGCTTTGAAACGAGCACTCAGAGTGATCGCCGTGGTGACGGTGCTGGGCCTCGTCGCCGCCGCATGCGGAGACGACGGGACCGGAGGTGACGGGTCGCCGACTCCAGGCGATACGGCCAACCTGAAGGGTGGCACGCTGAACATGGCGATGCTGGCCGACGTCACCGCCGCGTTCGACCCACAGAAGGAGTACTACTCCGTCACGTGGGAGTACTACCGGTGTTGTCTGCTTCGGACGCTCATGTCCTACGAGGGCGTCCCGACGGATGAAGGCGGCGCCGAGATCCACCCGGACCTGGCGTCGGGTGAGCCGACGGTTTCCGATGACGGCTTGACCACGACGTTCCAGATCAAGCCCGGACTCATGTACGCGCCTCCGAAGGAAGACACCGAGATCACGGCTGAGGACTTCATCCGCGCGATGGAGCGGGAGGCGAA
>JALZDC010000231.1 GCA_030862755.1 Actinomycetota bacterium | reverse complement strand
GTGCTCGCGAGGGTCTCTTCTCGATGACCATCCACGGCGTCCTCGACCGCGGCGTCGGGGCCGGCCCGGCGCCCTTGCGGCGGGGTCAAATCGGTGTCAGCGAGGTGCGTCTCGGGCGGCGCCGGGCCGGCCGCCTCGGCCGGGTCCCGTGTCTCGGCCACTCAGGCCTCGGCCCGCTCCTCCGCCTCGGCGGCGGATGTGTCGGGATCAGCATCCTCGGCCGCCCCGATCTCGGCTGGCTCTGCTTCGGCGGGCGTCTTCCCCACCTCGTCCTCAGCGGTCTCCCCCGCGTCCGCTTCGAGCTCCGCGGCGGTCTCCGCCTCCTCGAGCGCCTCCATCGACCCCGCGACGGCGGCCTCCTCGGCCTCATCCTCGTCGGATGCCTCCAGGGCCGCGAGCTTCACCTCGTCGATCCTGCGCTCCTTGATCCGAGCCTTCTTCCCCCGGAGGTCTCGCAGGTAGTAGAGCTTCGCCCTCCGAACGTGGCCGCGCTGCACGACCTCGAGCTTGGCGATCGAGGGTGAGTGCAACGGGAACGTGCGCTCGACGCCCACGCCGAACGATATCTTCCGGACCGTGAACGTCTCTCGGAGGCCACCACCCGAGCGCCGGATCACGACCCCCTGGAACACCTGCACGCGTTCCCTGTTCCCTTCCACGACCCGGACGTGGACCTTGACCGTGTCGCCCGGCCGGAATCGCGGGAGGCCTTTGCGCAGGTAGGACTTCTCGACGAGATCGGTGGTGTTCATGGCGGCGGCGAGCAAGGATACCAGCGGGGTCTCGGCGGCCCGATACGTTGCTTCGCGTGCCGGTGCCGCGGGCGCCGTTGCGACGGTGACGACCGTATCGGGCTGAGGTGACGTTCGAGCTCGAGCGATGATCGGCGTCGCGCACCAAGGATGCAGCTTCGGATCGGGCCTGCTGGAGCGCTCGCAGTTACCGTGCGAGATCGGGACGGTTGCGGCGCGTCTTCTCCCGCGCCGCCTCCCGGCGCCATCGCTCGACCGCGCCGTGGTGGCCGGAGAGCAGGACCTCCGGCACGGCCATCCCCCGGAACTCCGCCGGCCGCGTGTAGTGGGGGTGATCGAGCAATCCGGACTCGGTGAACGAGTCTCGCTCGTGCGACGCTTCCTTGCCGATCACGCCGGGGACCAGCCGGGTGACAGCTTCGATCAGCACGAGAGCCGGCGCTTCGCCGCCTGCGAGCACGTAGTCCCCGATCGACACCTCCTCTGCGGGCAGGCCTTCGACGACCCGTTCGTCGACGCCCTCATAGCGGCCGCAAAGCAGGGTCAGGTGCTCCTCTCTCGCCAGTTCGCGGACGAGCGCTTGGTCGAGCTTCCGCCCTGCGGGCGACAACAGCAGAACGCGCCCGCGATCGGGGTCGAGCGACTCAACCGCGCCGAAGAACGGCTCGGGCTTCATCACCATGCCCGGCCCGCCACCGTACGCCTCATCGTCCACCGTCCGGTGTCGCCCCCCGGCCCACTCGCGAAGATCGTGGACGCGGACGTCGATGAGCCGTTCGTCGATCGCTCTTCCCAGGAGGCTCTCCCGCAGAGGCGCTTCGAGGATGGCAGGGAAGATCGTGAACACATCGATCCGCACGCGGCGAGGCTAGCAACGTTGCGTCTCCGGTCGCGCCGGAGCACGATGCGGCCGACCGGCCCTTCGGCCGGACGGAGCAACGATGACGCCGATCGTCTTGGTGGTGCTCGTGTTCATCGCGATCGTGATCGCCGTTGACGCGGTGCGTCAGCGGAAGATCCGGGCCACCCGTGCGATCGATCTCCAGGGGCTCGTCGAGCGGCGCCTGGCGGAACCGAGGGCGGCCGTGCTCACGGAGGCGCTCGCCTCGGCGCTGACACGCGAGCTACCGGTACGGGCCGATCTCTACGTCAAGCTGACGGAGTCCCTAGAGATCGCCAACCTGCACCCTCGGCTGCGGGACGGGTGCGAGGTGAAGATCTTCCGGCTCCGCTGGGGGAACGACTACGCGATGCTCGCCCGCGCCGATCGGGAGCTCCATTACCGGTTGGAGGTCTGGGAGGCCGAGCTCCTGCCGAGGATGGACGGCACCCGGACCGTCGGGGAGCTCATCGTGGCGCAGATGAAGGCAGGCGGTGGCCTCGACGCCGAGCCTGTGACCGATCTCGTCGTGGCCTTGTACACGGGCGGCTTCCTAGATCCCGCCCCCATCGCGACCGACGAGCTGATCTCAGACCGACTCGATCCCTCGTCCCCCGGCCGAAAGAAGCTGAAGCGCTTCGGCAAGACCCTCCAGATCGAGTGGAAAGGCGCGGACCGTCTAGTCCGCTTCTGCTATCGGAATTTCCTGCGGCCGTTCTTCTGGTGGCCCGTTTCTCTCGTGTCCGGCCTCGTCGCCATCGCGGGGCTGGCAGCGTTCATCGATGTCTATGCATCCGGACGGTTCTCGCTCGGGGAGGAATCCGCCCCGACCGAAGCGGCGATCCTCCTCGCCCTCGCGTTCTTCCTGACATTCATGCACGAGCTCGGGCACTCGGTCGTCATCTCTCATTACGACCGCAAGGTGAAGAGCGCTGGCTTCCTGATCTATTTCGGCTCGCCAGCGTTCTTCGTCGAGGCGACGGACAGCCTCATGCTCGAGCGAAGACAACGTATCCTCCAAGCGTCTGCCGGGCCGTTCACCGAGCTGATCATCGCCGGGGTGGCAGCGCTGGCGATCTTCGCCTTCCCGGACGGTCCGCTCGCGGATCTGCTCTACAAATTCGCGCTCCTGAACTACATCGTGATCTTCCTGAATCTGGTCCCGTTGCTGGAACTTGACGGGTACTGGATCCTCTCCGACCTGATCCAGATTCCCGACCTCCGACCCCGTTCCCTTCAGTTCATCCAGCACGACCTGTGGCACAAGATCCGGGCGCGCGAGCGCCTGACGCCTCAGGAGTGGGGCCTCGGCGGATATGGGTTCGCCGGGATCGCGTTCACGATCTTCTCCTTCTGGACAGGGTTCTTCTTCTGGGAGGTGATCTTCAAGAACCTGATCTTCGGTCTTTGGCGGGGAGGCATCGGCTCCAGGGTCCTCTTGGTATTGCTCGGTGCCTTCCTGGCCGGGCCGATCATCCGCGGTCTACTCAAACTGAGTCTGAGCCTCGTCCGGCGCGTCAGCGGCCTCATTCGAGCTGTCCGGTTCCGCCTCGAGACCACCTGGCGTGTGGAGGCGGCGCAGCTGATCGATGCACTTCCGGCGTTCGACGATCTTCCCGAGGAGGTTCTCTCGGACCTCGCGGGGCGAGTGCGACTGCGGATCCTTCACACGGGCGAGCCGGTCTTCCGACAGGGGGATCAGCCGGACGCCTTCTACGTCGTGCGGCGGGGGACCGTACGCATCGAAGACGAGGATCCGGAGACGAACGACACACGCATCATCAGGACGATGGGTCGGGGCGAATCCTTCGGCGAGATGGGGCTCCTCGCTAGCCATCGGCGCCAGGCGACCGTCCGGGCGGTAGACGACGTGGAGCTGTTCGGGGTGGACAAGGGCACGTTCGACCGGCTGCTCGCCGACGATATGCGCGCGCCGGAGTTCGGCCACACGATGCAGGCACTTGCCGAGCTCCGGGAGCTCTCGGTCTTCCACGATCTGGACTCCGAGCAGCTGAAGGATATCCTCGAACACGGAGAGTGGATCACCGCGGTCCGCGGCGACCAACTTGTCACACAAGGTGAGCCGGGAGACCGGTTCTACGTGATCGAGTCGGGACGGGCCGAGATCATCCGGGACGGTGCCGTCATGGACGCGGTGAGCAAGGGGATGTACTTCGGCGAGGTGGCCCTGCTTCGCGACGTCCCCAGGACGGCCACGGTTGTCGCCTCCACCCCGATGCGTCTGTTCGCCCTCGATCGTGAAGGGTTCGAGCTCGTCGTCGCCGATGCCTTCAGGCGCGGTACGCTCCGCCCCGCCGCCGACCGCATCTCGCAGCACTGAGGGGGATCAGGTGGATTGCTGGCATTGCCGCCGGACCGCCGTGGGGACCTGCCGATTCTGCGGTCGCGGCGTCTGCGAAGACCACGCGGAGACGCAACCGTTCGTGCTAGAGCTGTTCCGGAGCAAGGACGTGACCCGAGCGCTCGTCGTGGAGGACGCGCTCTGGTGCGCGGCCTGCACACCCCGCCCGGACCCGGTGGACCTTCCTGAGCTCGATGGGTGATGGTCCGTCGCCGACCGCCAGTTCCCACCGCGCACCCCAGATGTGACCTGTGTCACATCCAGGGTCTGTTCGACGTCACATCCCGCAGCGTTTGGGCATCACATCCGGCGCGGTGACGAACGACACGCGCCGCACGTGACACGCACCACCGACCCACCGTGACCGTAGCGACATGCTTCGAGTGTCGGAGAACAGGGTCCGACCGGACCCAAGGACTCAGGAGGAGGACCCTGGGATGGCAGACAAGAAGATCACCCCGAAGGCGGCGGCTTCGAAGGACAAGCAGTCGGGCGACCGCGCCGCGGCTCGCGTCTCGCTGAGGCAGACCAAGCGGCAGACCAAGCGGCAGACCAAGCGGCAGACCTGATCTTCGGACCGAACGAGATCGAGGGCGGGCGCGGAACGGTGCCCGCCCTTCGTCTTGGCTTGCACGAGGTTGCCGGACTAGGCTCGTCTCCTCATGCGGCGAGCGGACGACCTCCAGGTGGGCAAGGTGATGGCCGGCACGCCGTTCCTCGAGAGCGTCCCGCGCAAGGCGCTTGACCGGTTCGCCTCGCAGGGCGCCGTCCATCGCTTCCGCCGGGGAACCTACCTCTGTCACCAGGGCGACCCGGACGGAGACGTCTTCTTCCTCGTGGCCGGTCGGGTCGAGATCAGCTCCGAGACGGCCAACGGGAACCGGGTGCTGCACGCGACGCTCGATAACCCCGGTTTCGTCGGCGAGCTGTCGGCGCTCGGGAGGATGCCGAGAACGGCGAGCGTGCTCACACTTGACGACTCCGACGTGTGGTCGACCGGGCCGGAGTCGTTCCTCGACTTCGTCACCGCGGAGCCCGCTGCGTCCCGCGGCTTCCTCCAGGCCCTCGCCCGTCAGGTCCGGGAACATCAGTCCTTCACCGACGACCTCCTGCACCTGGACCTGAAGGGCCGGCTCGCGAAGCGGCTCCTCCAGCTCGTGACCCCTAGCCTCGACGACCTCCCGAGGGACGGGGCCCTCGTCCCGGCCGTGACGCACGCCGATCTGGCGAGCCTCTGCGGCGGCAGCCGCGAGAACGTCACTCGGATCCTGACCGAGTGGCAGCGCCGGGGGTTGGTGCAGCGCGACGGCCATCGCTACGTGCTGAAGAAGGTGGCCGGCCTCGCGAGGATCGCCGATCTCTAGCCGGCCGGTTCGTCCGGGGCGGTGAGTCCCGGGACATCTCGCACGACGATCGTGCGAGCTTCGACGTCAACGTCGATCAGGAGATCCTCAAGCGCCGGCACGAGGGTTTCGCGCCCCTCATGATCCACGGCAACCCAGAGGTCGTTCGCGGGGTTCGGGATGACCTCTTTCACGATGCCGAGACTACGACCTGACGCGGTCCGAACCTCGCATCCCTCAAGCTGGTGAGCCCACCACTCTCCCTCAGCCAGATCGGGGAGCCAGGACTCGGGGACGACGAGAACCGTTCCGCGGAGCCCCTCGGCGGCGTTCCGGTCAGCGATCCCCGCGAACTTGACGAGCAGCCGGCGGCCGTGACGCCGGGTCGCCTCGATCGTCAGGGCGATGCCGTCCTCGCGGAGGACGGTACCGCCCAGAGCCCATCGATCGGGATTGTCGGACCGGTTCTGGACGTAGACATCTCCGCGAAGACCGTGCGCGCCGGTCACCACGCCGACGACGACGGTCGGCTCGTCCACCTCAGTCTTCGATGTCCACCATCGCCCCGTGTCCCTGGCGCTGGGCGGCCGCGCGGACGACGGTTCGGATCGCCTTCGCGGTCCGGCCGCCTCGGCCGATGACCTTACCCATGTCCTCGGACGCTACCCGAACTCGGTAGCGAGGCCCGCGTTCGTCGAAGGTCTCCTCGATAGACACGGCGTCGGGTTCGTCGACCAACTCCTGGACGAGGAACTCGACGAGTTCCTTCACGCGTCCTCGGCGTCTGCCGTCTCGTTCACAGGGACCTCGCCGGCACGGCCTCCAGGAGTGTCCGCGGGGGACGCTTCCTCCGCCGCCGCCGCTTTTTCCGCCTCCGGCGCTTCGACGACGGCCTCCACTGCCTCCGCCGCGTCGGCCTCCGCGATCTCGGCTTCGGCATCGGCCGTAGGCACTGCCTCGGCGGGAGCGCGCTCCGGCTCGGCCGCCGCGGCCTCGGCCTTCTGCCTCGCCTTCTTCGAGAGCTTCGGCTTCTGGGGTCGCTCCCTCACAGGCTCCAGGGCCGCCGATGGGCGCTCCTTCACGAAATCCTCCCAGATCCCGATCTTCTGCATCAGGTTGCGGACCTGATCCGACGGCTGCGCGCCGACCCGGAGCCAGTGGAGCGCCCGGTCCTGGTCGATCTCGATGACACTGGGGTCGTCGAGCGGGTGGTACTTCCCGATGTTCTCGATGAAGCGGCCGTCGCGAGGGCTCCGCTGGTCGGCCACCACCACTCGGAAGAACGGGCGCTTGTTCGAGCCCATCCTCCGGAGCCTGATCCTGGTCGTCATATCCCCTGCTCCCTCGCTAGCGCTTCGGCGCTCTCGGCATCTTCGGTCGCGTCTTCGCCATCGAGAGCATGCCCGGAAGCCCCTTCCCGCCGCCCATCATCGTCCGCATCATCTTCCTCGCGCCTTCGAAGTCCTTCAGAAGCGTGTTGACGTCAGAGGTGGTGGCGCCCGACCCGCGAGCGATCCGCAGGCGGCGAGACCCGGAGATGATACCGGGATTTCGTCGCTCCTCCTGTGTCATCGAAAGGATCAACGCTTCGGCCTGGCGAAGCTTGCCCTCGTCGACCTGGTCGGCGATCTCTTTGAAGGCGTTCTTCCCGCCCGGCACGCCGGGAAGCATCTTCAGCAGGTCTTGGATCGGGCCGAGCTGCCGCATCTGACGTAGCTGCGCGAGGAAGTCCTCGAGGGTGAAGGCGCCCTGAAGCAGCTTCTCGGCGGAAGCTTTCGCTTCGTCCGCATCGAGTTTCTCGCCGGCCTTATCGATCAGGCTAAGCACGTCTCCCATCCCCATGACCCGGCCGGCCATCCGATCGGGATGGAACTCCTCGAGGTCCTCGGGCTTCTCTCCCACACCGGCGAAGAAGACGGGGCGGTCCGTGACGGCGGTGATCGAGAGGGCTGCGCCGCCTCGCGCGTCCCCGTCGAGCTTGGTGAGGACGAAGCCGGTGGTCTCCACCTCCTTCAGGAACGCTCGAGCCTGTACCACCGCGTCCTGCCCGGTCATCGCATCGCAGGCCATCAGGACGTGATCGGGCTTCAAGACGTCCTGGATGCGGCGGGCCTGCCTCATCATCTCCGTATCGACGTGCAGCCGGCCGGCCGTGTCGACGATCACGACGTCGTTCCCCTTCCGCTCGGCCTCCTTCAGCGCGCTCTTCGCGACCTTCACCGGGTCTCGGCCCTCGGAGACGACCGGGACCCCGACCTCGCGTCCGAGGGTGAACAGCTGCTCCACGGCGGCGGGGCGCTCGAGG
Organism: Actinomycetota bacterium; assembly: GCA_030862755.1. Taxonomy (GTDB): domain Bacteria; phylum Actinomycetota; class UBA4738; order UBA4738; family HRBIN12; genus JAJNBA01. The sequence goes on along the minus strand of JALZDC010000231.1, from coordinate 2,780 downwards.
TCGGCGGCCACCAAGAGGGGTCGCCGCCCTTCCTTCTTGAGACGGAGGGCGAGCTTCGCGCATGCGGTCGTCTTGCCCGAGCCCTGGACGCCGGCCATCATCACGACCGAGGTGCGGCCCGATGGCAGGACGAACCTCCGATGCTCGCCGCCCAGCGTTTCCTGGAGCTCGGCCCGGACTACCTTGATGACCTGCTGCGCGGGAGTGAGGCTCTTCATCACCTCCTCGGAGAGGGCGCGAACGCGCACCCGCCCGAGCAACGAGTCGGCCACCTCCACGGCGACGTCGGCCTCCAACAGCGCCGTCCGCATGTCATCGAGGGCGTTGTCGACCTGCTTGGGATGGAGCTTGCCTCGAGCGCGGAGCCTTTTGAAGGTGCTGTCGAGACTGGCGGTCAGGGTGTCGAACATGGCGTGGCCTTTCCATCGGGCCGTCATGCGGACCGGTGCCCGGCCAGGCCCCGGCGGGACCAGGCATCCTACCGGGCCGGCGCTGCGCCCTCCGGTCCGAGGACCTCCTCGACCGCCTGAAGGAGCGCGATGGGGCTGAACGGTTTCGTGAAATAGTGGTCGGCCCCACCGGCCATCGCCGCGGCCCGGCCCTCCTCCCCCGTCGCGGTCACGATGATCACCCGCACCTCCGAGGTGTTGGGATCCCTCTTCACGGCGGCAAGCACATCCGGCCCGGAGACTCCTGGGATGCTCATGTCGAGCAACACCAGGTCGGGCGGTTCCCGATGGACCGCGGAAAGCGCTTGCGCTCCGTCCGACGCCTCGTCGATGTCGAACCCCTCGCCCTCGAGGACGAGACGCATCGCCTCGCGCATCGTCGGATGATCCTCGACGATCAGGATGCGGGCGCTCACGCTGTGAGGACCCTGTCGGCGAACACCGCGGCCCGGAAGGGCTGGAGGTCGTCGGGCCCTTCACCCGTACCGACGAGACGCACCGGAACACCCAGCTCTTCGCGCACTGCCAGCACGACACCGCCCTTCGCCGTCCCGTCAAGCTTCGTCAGCACGATCCCCGATACGTCCACGGCTTCCGTGAACGCTCTGGCCTGAGCGATCCCATTCTGACCCGTCGTCGCGTCGAGAACGAGCAGGGTCTCCGCGATCGACGCCCCCGCGTTCCCAACGACCCGGCCGATCTTCTGGAGTTCGTCCATGAGAGGGATCTTCGTATGAAGACGCCCGGCCGTATCCACGATGAGGACGTCGGAGCCTCGTGCAACGGCAGATCTGACGGCGTCGAACACCACCGCTCCGGGGTCGGCGCCTCGCTCCTGCGACACGAGGTGCGCGCCGGAGCGCACAGCCCAGACCTCGAGCTGCTCGCCTGCGGCGGCACGGAACGTGTCGGCCCCGGCGAGGCTGACGGTGTGGCCTTCACCGATGAGACGCCGAGCGAGCTTCCCGATCGTGGTCGTCTTGCCTGAGCCATTGACCCCAACCACCATGATCACGCCCAGGCCCTCGTCCGGGAGCGACAGTCGCGAGTCCGGACCCAGGATCGCAGCCATCTCCTCCCGAAGCAGCCCTTCGGCATCCGCGTCGCGCGACCAGCGCGCCCGCACGCGATCGACGAGTTCAGAAGCGGCCGCCGGCCCGACATCCGCCTTCAGCAAGATGTCGTGGAGCGCCCGCCAGGCATCCTCGCCGACGTCCTTGGACAAGAGAGCTCGGACTCGGCTACCGAGCCTCTCGTGACGCTCGGGCAGAGGCACCTCGGTCCAACGAGCGGGGACCTCAGCCTCAGGTTCACCTCGGAGCTGTTCGGCTTCCTTCCGAGCGCTCGTGAGCCGGACGAAGATGAAACCCAGCGCGACGCACACGAAAAGGATGGCGACGGCGATCTCCACAGCTGGACGCTAGCCCACCCGCTCGCTCTCCCGCACGTCGATCGGTTCGTGCGCCCGTTCCTCGCCGCCCTCGGGGGCATCCGGCGCGGGCTCCTCCTGATGCTCGATTCGCTGGCAGAGGATCCTCGTAGTGCCGTCCTTGTTGAGCGAGACCCCGTACATCATCGAAGCGACCTCCATCGTTCGCTTCTGGTGCGTGACGATCATGACCTGCGCGTCGCGCGCGAAGCCCGCCACCAGTCGCAGGAACCGGTGGAGGTTGATGTCGTCGAGCGCCGGCTCCACCTCGTCCATCAGGTAGAACGGCGATGGACGCGCGGTGAAGATCGCGAACAGGAACGCGAGAGCCGCGAGGGATCGCTCGCCGCCCGACAGCAGCGAGATACGTTTGACCCGTTTCCGCCCGGGGCTCGCCTCGATCTCGATCCCCGCATCGAGCGGGTGGGCGGGGTCCGTCAACACCAGCCGCCCTTCTCCACCGGGGAAGAGCTCCTTGACCAGTCGCTCGAATTGCGTCGCCACGTCTCGGAACGCTGAGTCGAAGGTCTCCTGGATCTCCCGGTCGACGTGCGCGACGAGTTCGAGGAGATCCCGCCGGGCCTTCCGAACGTCGTCCAGCTCTCGCTGCATGAAGTCGTGCCGCTCCTGGACGGCTTCGAACTCACCGGTCGCGAGGAGGTTGACCCGCCCGAGCAGACCGAGCCGCCGCTGGACGAGCTCGCTCGCCTTCTCAAGCGACTGGACGGAGTCGTCGTCGGTCAGCATCGCGAGCGCCGTATCCGGGTCGAGTGCGTGGCCCTCGCGCAGCAGACGTTCGGCATCGCGGACCCTGCGCTCGATGTCTCCCCGGAGGCGGTCGTCCTCCTCGTAGATCTCTCGCAACCTGTCGAGCTCGGTAGATGCCTCGCGCCATGCCTTGT
>JALZDC010000201.1 GCA_030862755.1 Actinomycetota bacterium | reverse complement strand
AGCCGTGCCGTTCGACGATCGCGTCGTCGTGCGGGAAGAGCTCGACGCGTTGAGGGGAGCGTCGTGAGGCCCCGGCGGCTCTCCGACGTGGCGCCTGCGGTCGAGGGATCGCTCGAAGGCGACGACGTCGAGATCCGATCGGTGGTGACGGACTCGCGGAACGTGGCCGCCGGATCGCTGTTCATAGCGCTCCGCGGCGAGCGCACGGATGGTCATCGCTTCGTCGGCGAGGCGTTCGCGAAGGGCGCAGCGGGCGCGCTCATCGACGAGGCCGGGTCGATCGACGACATGGCCAAGGATATGCGAGGTCCCATCGTGCGGGTCGGCTCGACGGCCGAGGCGCTGATGCGCCTGGCAGCCGACGAGCGAGGGTCGATGTCCGCGACGGTCGTCGGGATCACGGGTGCGAACGGCAAGACGTCGACGAAGGATCTCGTAGACGCGGTCGCCCGGACCCGTTTCCGCGTCCATGCGAGTCCGGGGTCGTTCAACAACGAGATCGGCTTACCGCTCACCCTGCTGGGGGCGCCTCCCGACACCCAGGTCCTCGTGGTCGAGATGGGTGCGCGGCGCCTCGGCGACGTGAAGCTCTTGTCGGGGATCGCCAGGCCAGACATCGTCGTCGTGACGAACGTGGGCGTCGCACACATGGAGATCTTCGGGTCGTGGGCGTCGATCGTCGAAGCCTCCGCGGAGCCCGTCGAGGCACTCGGTGCCGACGGGGTCGCGATACTGAACGCCGACGATCCCGTCGTGGTCGCGTATGCCGACCGGTGCCTCGGCAGGGTCGTCACCTTCGGCTCAGGTGCGCATGCCGACGTGCGTGCGGAGCACGTCTCACTGGGCCCCGACGGGCGGGCAGTCTTCCGGCTCGCCGCCGACGGGACGAACGCCGAAGTGAGGCTCGCGGTGCCGGGGGAACACATGGTGTCGAACGCGCTCGCAGCCGTCGCCGTGGGCCGTGAGCTTTGGGTACCTCCGGACGATGCCGCTCTCGCACTCGCCGAGGCGGCCGTGTCCCGCTGGCGGATGGAGACGTTCACGACGGAGTGGGGCGTTCGGATCCTCAACGATGCCTACAACGCGAACCCCGAGTCCACGGCGGCAGCGCTTCGCACCGCGCGATGGATGGCGGGGAGGGGCCGCCTCATCGCCGTGCTGGGCGAGATGGCCGAGCTCGGCGCCATCTCCGAAGAAGAGCACGACCGCGTGGGGGAGCTGGCGGCTCGGATCCGGGTGGAACGGTTGATCACGGTTGGAGGAGCGGCCCGCGTGAGTGCGCGAGCCGCGATCCGTGAAGGCATGGAGCCCGGGGACGTGGCGACCTACGACACGCCGGAAGAGGCTCTGGAGGATGTTCTCCGCTCCGCCACGTCCGACGACCTGATCCTGTTCAAGGGCTCCCGGGTTGCGGGACTCGAGATGGTCGCGGAGTCGCTCCGGTGATCTCCATCCTCGTCGCCGCAGCCGTCGGTCTCGCGGTCAGCCTGCTCGGCACCCCCGTCGCCATCCGCGCGTTCCGCATCTGGGGCTGGGGCCAGCGGATCCGGGAAGACGGCCCTCATACGCACTTCGAGAAGGTGGGCACGCCGACGATGGGCGGGATCGTGATGCTCGCGGCGCTCGTGGTGGCCTACCTGGCGACACGATTCACCTTGGCGGCGGGGATCACGTTCAGCTCCGCCGGGCTCGCCCTCATCCTGGCAGCCTTCGGATTCGGGCTCGTGGGTTTCGTGGACGACTACCTGAAGGTCAGGCGGCAGCGGTCGCTGGGCTTGTCGAAGACGCAGAAGTTCGTCGGGACGGCCCTGGTGTCCGTCCTGTTCGCCGTGGTGGTCGTCGCCTCTATGGACGAGACCGGCACCTCGACGAGCCTCTCGTTCCTGCGGCCCACGGCCTTGAAGCTCGGCATCCTCTTCTTCGTCTGGGTGTTCGTCGTCCTGACCTCATCGTCACACGCCGTGAACCTGACCGACGGGCTCGACGGTCTGGCCGCCGGGTCATCGATCCTCGTGTTCGCCGCCTATGTCTTCATCGCGTTCTGGCAGTTCCGTCACACGTGCACCGAGCTGGCGAAGCTGACCGATGCGGCACAGACCGCCTGCTATCGGGTGGACCTCAACGCCATGCAGGACACGGCGATCGTCGCTGCGGCGATGATGGGAGCCGCCGCGGGCTTCCTGTGGTGGAACGCGGCGCCCGCCCGCATCTTCATGGGGGATACGGGCGCGCTTGCCCTCGGTGGCCTCTTCGGCGCGCTCGCGATCACGACGAATACCCAGATGCTGCTGATCATCCTCGGCGGCCTGTACGTGATCGAGACGATGTCGGTCATCATCCAGGTGATCTCGTTCCGAGGCTTCGGGAGGCGGCTCTTCCGGATGTCGCCGATCCATCATCACTTCGAGCTCTCGGGCTGGCCCGAGTTCACCGTGATCGTGCGGTTCTGGATCATCGCCGGGCTGTGCGTCGCCGTCGGGCTGGGCGTGTTCTACGCGGACTTCATCGCCCGGGGCGGTCTCGGATGAGCGCGCGGTTCGCGGGGGAGCGGGCGGTCGTCGTGGGCGCGGGAATCGCGGGAGCCGGCGCGGCGCGCGCCCTCTCCGCCGAGGGCGCCCGGGTCGTCGTGACGGAAACCCGTGCTGAGACGGATGTCTCGTCCACCGCCGAGCTGCGGGCGATCGGGGTGGAGGTCCGGGCCGGCGGCCACCATCCCAGCCATCTCGAAGGAGCCACGTTGGTCGTCGCGGGGCCCGGAGTGCCGCCCGGCGCCGGCGTTCTCCGCTGGGCCCGCGAGCGAGGCCTTCCCGTCTGGGGCGAGATGGAGCTCGGCGCCCGTCTGGCCCGGGTGCCGTACCTCGCGGTAACGGGCACCAACGGCAAGACGACGGTCGCATCGATGATCGAGGCCTGTCTGCGGGCGGGCGGGCACGACGCGCTCGCGTGCGGCAACATCGGTCGATCCTTCCCCGAGGCGGCACGTGAGGACCGCGAGGTTCTGGTCGTGGAGGTGTCGAGCTTCCAGCTCGCACTCCAGACTTCGTTCCATCCGACGATCTCCGTCCTCCTCAACGTCGGGCCCGATCACCTCGACTGGCACGACACGTTCGAGGCCTACGTCGCAGCCAAGGAACGGATCCACGAGCTGCAGGCCGGGACCGACGTGCACGTCGGCAACCGCGACGATCACGTGGCCGCCGATATCTCGTCGAGAGCCGACTGCGTGCTCCGCTGGTTCCGCCTGGGAACGCCCGAGGACGGTGAGGTCGGCTACGTGGGAGACGATCTCGTCGCCCGCGTCGACGGCACCCACCATCTGGGCCCGATCGACCGTGAGCGAGCAG
>JALZDC010000156.1 GCA_030862755.1 Actinomycetota bacterium | reverse complement strand
GTTGTGTCGGCATTCGTGGCCGGGCTTCGCCCAGTTCGAGATCTCGTAGTTCGCCAGCCCCGCCCGACCGAGCACGTCTTCGGCCAGGGCGTACTTCGTCGCCTGGTCGTCGTCGTCGGGCGCCGGCATCCGGCCGCTCGCCACGGCGGCGCCGAACGCCGTGGCCGGCTCGATGGTGAGCGCGTACGCGCTTACGTGCTCCGGCGACAGCCCGATCGCCTCCTCGAGGGTCCGCTCCCACGACTCCAGGCCCTCCCCCGCGGCGCCGTAGATCAGGTCCAGGTTCACGTTGTCATACCCGGCCGAGCGTGCATCCCGGAAGGCCCTGACGACGGACTCCGGCTGGTGGATCCGCTCCAGCGCCGCCAGGACCGCACGGTCGAACGATTGCGCGCCCATCGACAGCCGACCGAAGCCCGCCTCCAGCAACGCGGAGAGCCTCGTTGGGTCCACCGTGTCGGGGTTCGCCTCGATCGTGACCTCCGGGTCGCTCTTGACGGCGTACGACGAACGCAACCGCATGAGCAGCGCCTTGAGATCGGCGACCTCGAGCTTGGTCGGCGTCCCGCCGCCCAGGAAGACGCTCACGAACTCCACACCCTCCCACGCGGGCGCCACGAGCTCGGCCTCCCGCAGCAACGCCGATACATAGCGAGATGCCAGATGATCCAGCCCCGCGTACGCGTTGAAGTCACAGTAACCGCAGCGGGTGAGGCAGAAGGGCACGTGGACGTAGATCCCGCCGGCGTCCAGAGGCGCGCTCACCTCTTCCTCGACCCCTCGCCAACACGCAACGCCGCGATGAACGCGTCCTGCGGCACGTCGACGCGACCGACCTTGCGCAGCCGCGCCTTCCCCTTCTTCTGCGTCTCGAGCAACTTGCGCTTGCGCGTGATGTCGCCGCCGTAGCACTTCGCCAGCACGTCCTTGCGCTTCGCCTTCACGGTCTCGCGCGCGATGATCTTCGAGCCGATCGCCGCCTGGATCGCGACGTCGAACATCTGCCGCGGGATCAGCTCGCGGAGTCGCTCGGTCATCTGCTTCCCGTACCCGTAGGCCTTCGAACGGTGCACGATCGTGCTGAACGCGTCCACCGGCTCGCCGTGAAGCAGGACGTCCACACGGACGACGTCCGACTCCTGAAAGCCCCACGGCTCGTAGTCGAGTGATGCGTAGCCGCGGGTGTTCGACTTCAGTTGGTCGAAGAAGTCGAACACGATCTCTGCGAGCGGCAGCATGTAGTGGACCTCGGCCCGCTCCGGTGTGAGGAACGTCGTGTCCACCAGCTCGCCCCGGCGCGACTGGCAGAGGTCGAGCACCGCCCCGAGGTACTCCTTCGGCGTGATGAGTGTGGCGAACACGATCGGTTCCTCGACCTGCCCGTACGTCCCGGGAACCGGCATCTCCGCCGGGTTGTGCACGACGATCGTCTCGTCGCCTCGGATCACGTGGAACTCGACGTTGGGCGCCGTCGCGATCAGCTCCAGGTCGAACTCGCGCTCGAGTCGCTCCTTCACGATGTCCATGTGGAGGAGACCCAGGAACCCGACCCGGAAGCCGAATCCGAGCGCCTGGGAGGTCTCCGGCTCGTAGCTCAGCGCCGAGTCGGAGAGCTTCAGCCGATCGAGCGCCTCACGCAGCTCCGAGTAGTCGCCGCCCTCGTTCGGGAACAGACCCGACCACACCATCGGTTTGGGCTCTCGGTATCCGGGAAGCGGCTCGCCCGCGCCATGTTTTCCGGCGATCGTGATCGTGTCGCCGACCTTGGCCTGATGCACGTCCTTCAGGCCGGTAACGATGTACCCGACCTCGCCCGGCCCGAGCGCATCGACCGGGAGAGGCTCCGGTGCCATCACGCCTGCCTCCTCGGCTTCCGACTCCACGCCGGTGGCCATCAAGCGGATCCTCGCTCTGCTTGCGAGCTCTCCGTCCTTCACGCGCACGGAGGCGATCACCCCTCGATAGGGATCGAACATCGAATCGAACACGAGGGCTCGGAGCGCGGCGGTGGGCTCACCGCCGGGCGCCGGTACTTGGTCGATCACAGCCATCAGGAGATCCTCGACGCCCTCCCCGGTCTTCGCCGAGATCCGGAGGATGTCGTCGGGATCGCGGTCGAGGAGGTCGGCCAGCTCCTTCGCTCGCTGGTCCGGCTCGGCCGCCGGCAGGTCGATCTTGTTCAGCGCCGGCACGATCGTGAGACCCGCGTCCCGCGCCAGGTGGAAGTTGGCGAGCGTCTGCGCCTCGAGGCCCTGCGCGGCATCGACGAGCAGCACCGCGCCCTCGCAGGCCTCGAGCGAGCGAGAAACCTCATACGTGAAGTCGACGTGCCCGGGCGTGTCGATCAGGTTCAGCTCGTATCCGTCGTAGGTGAGTCGCACCGCCTGTGCCTTGATCGTGATCCCCCGCTCCCGTTCCAGGTCCATGCGATCGAGGTACTGGGCGCGCATGTCGCGATCCGCCACGGCGTGGGTCAGCTCGAGGAGCCGATCGGCGAGCGTCGACTTGCCGTGGTCGATGTGCGCCACGATGCAGAAGTTCCGGATGTGGGCGACGTCCACGAGGCCACTCATGCTACGGGCGAGATGGCGGGCCGGGTGGATGAGAACCCGCTGGTAGACTGCCCGCTCTCATGGCGAACATCAAGTCTCAGATCAAGCGCAACCGCCAGAACGACAAGCGCGGGGAGCGCAACAAGACCGTCCGAACGGCACTGAAAACGTCCACGAAGAAGGTCCGCATCGCCGTCGCGGCCGGCGAGGCAGACGAGGCTCTGGCCCTCCAGCGCGAGGCCGCCCGCGCGCTCGACAAGGCGGTCGCCAAGGGCATCGTGCACAAGCGGACGGCCGCCCGGCGCAAGAGCCGCCTGGCCAAAGCAGCGACTTCCGTCGCCTCGTCCGAGTAGCGCCCGAGTCAAGTCCCGGCGCTAGCCGGCGATCGAGGTCACGAGGGTCGGCATCACGACCTCTCCGACCGCGCCCGACTTCAGGTTTCGATCGGCCTCCGTGATGCGGTCGTGGAGCGCCACCAGCTGCGCCATCGAGAAGTTCCTCGCCTGCTGCTGGTACCGCCGGGCTTGCCAGTCGAACCGCAGGCCCGCTTCCTTGGCCACCTGGGCGGGAGGCATCTTTTCGGGGAGCGAACGCACCTTGAGGAGATCGCGGAGGCGTGCGGCGATCCCTCCCAGGACCATCAAGGCATCGTCACCGCCTTCCTCGATCGCCCGAAGCGAGCGGATCGCGCCGGGGAGATCCTTGCCGAACGCCCGGTCGCACAGGTCCCACGTCTTCTGCTCCCCGAGACCACGGAACTGCTGCGCGACCTCGCGGGGCCCGACGCGCCGCCCGGGAAACGCGTCCTGGAGCTGCTCGAGCGCCGCGATCAGCTGGCCGGGCTCCGTCCCAAGCGTCTCGATGAGCGCACGGGCGCCCGGGATCGCCAGATCGAGCTCGCGTGCCTTGGCCCGTGCCACGAGCCACGGCTCCAGCTCCTTCCGGGCGATGTCGACCCTGCGGACTTCCCCGACCGGCTCGACGAGCTTCTGGAGCCCCGCGGGAACCTTGGCTCGTTCGACGACGACGCAGGAAAGGACCAGCGTGGCATCGGGGTCGGGAGCGTCGAGGTACCGCGCGATGTCCTCGAGGGCATCCTTCCGGAGCGATCTGGCGTCGTTGATCAACAGGGCGCGGGCCTCGCCGAACAGCGAAGGTGTCGCGAGACTTTGGAGCTCGCTCCCTTGCCAGGCGGCGGCATCCACCTCGGTCGCTGTGGTCTCGCCGAGGATCGCCAGCGCGGCTTCGCGCAGGAGGTAGCCGTCCTCGCCCCACAGGAGGGTCACGGGAGACGTCTTCACAGCCATCGCTCGGACTCTACCGTCGGAGTGAGACCCACGAAGTTCACGGTGATGGTTCCGTGGCGGTCCGTGCGCCACACCTGCGCCCCGGACGCCCAGAGCGAATCGAGGGTGAACGCCGTTGGGTGCCCATAGTCGTTGTCCCCGACGGAGACGATCGCAACGTCCGCGTCCACCGCGTCGAAGAACTCCGGCACCGAGGTCGCCGCGCCGTGGTGTGGGACCTTGAGAACGTCCGCCCGCAGGTCCGTCCCCGACTCGAGGAGCCACTCCTGAGCCGGCTCTTCCGGCTCGGTCGCGATCAGCACGGCGTGTCGCTCGTAGCTCGCCCGGATGACGATCGCATCGTTGTTGGCGTCGGACTCGGTTCCCGTCCAACACCGGTCCGGCGACAAGACGTCGAGACGGAGCAGGCC
>JALZDC010000158.1 GCA_030862755.1 Actinomycetota bacterium | reverse complement strand
GTGCTGGCCGGCTCGGTGGCTGCGGTCATCGTCTGGGTGTGGCGCACCCGGGTCAACGAACGGAGCGGTGAGCCCCACCACCGGGTCGTGTGGACGGGCGGGCTCTTCCTCGCCGTGACGCTCGCCGGCTACGTAGGGACCGGCCCACTCGTCGTCGACGTCCCCGAGGCGCTGGAGCGAGGCTACCGCGGCGGTTTCCAGCTCACGCCTGAGTTCGCGGCGCTGCTCATGGGACTCGTGTTCTACACGGCGGCTTTCATCGCCGAGATCGTACGCGGCAGCATCCAGGCGGTGGAACGCGGCCAGAAGGAGGCGGCCGAGGCGCTGGGCCTCTCCCGGTTCCAGCAGCTCCGGTTCGTCGTTCTGCCGCAGGCGCTCCGGATCGCGATCCCGCCGATCAACAGCCAGTACCTGAACCTGATGAAGAACTCGTCCCTCGCGATCGCGATCGGCTACCCGGAGATCGCGTCGGTCTCCAACACGATCATCAACCAGAAGGCGCACGAGACCCAAGTGCTCCTGTTGATGATGGGAACGTACCTGGCGATCAGCCTGGCGATCTCGCTGGTGATGAACCTGGTGAACCGCGCCGTGACCGTGGAACCGATGCATCGATGAGGAAAGCCCCCGCTCCCGCCGTGTGGGTTCGCAAGAACCTCCTCTCGAGCCCGCTGAACGTCGCCCTCACCGTCGTGATGGGGGCGTTCGTCGCCTGGGTCGTCTTCCGCGCCGCCCGGTGGGTCCTGGTCACCGCCGAGTGGGGCGTGCTCAAGGCGAACCTCCGCGCCTACATGGTCGGCCGGTTCCCGGATGAGGAGATCTGGCGGATCTGGGTCGCCCTGTTCCTGCTGGCGGCGCTGACCGGCGTGTCCCGCGGGCTCCTCCGGAGACGGCGGTTGACGCGAACGGGCCTCGTAGGCCGCTCGATCCTCGGCGGTCTCGCCGTCGCCGTCGTCCTGTGGCTCGTCGAGTCCACGCTCGTGCTGGCGGCGCTGGCCGGGGTCGCCGCCGTGCACCTGGGCGCGTTCCGGATCGGCCGGTTAGCGGGAGCCCGCCTTCGAACGCCCGTGCTGATCGGCTGGATCCTGGCGTTCCCTCTCGTGATCGTGCTCCTGATGGCCTTCGGTGGCGTCCGCGCCGAGCTCTGGGGTGGCTTCCTCCTGAACGTGCTGGTCGCCATCGTGGCGATCTTCGCCTCCTTCCCGATCGGCGTGTTGTTGGCGCTCGCCCGTCGCAGCGACCTCCGCGTGCTCAGCGGGTTCGCCGTCGGGGCGATCGAGCTGATCCGCGGCGTCCCGCTCGTCACCCTGCTGATCTTCGGCGAGCTGGTCCTGCCCCTGCTGCTCCCTCCCGGGCTCGCGCTATCCAGCATCGTCCGGGCGATGACGATGTTCACGATCTTCAGCGCCGCCTACGTGGCGGAGATCGTGCGCGGCGGTCTCCAGGGGATCCCTGCCGGACAGTTCGAGGCGGGGCGTGCCTTGGGACTGTCCCCAACGCGACTGACGGCGCTCGTGGTCCTGCCCCAAGCGCTCCGATCGACGATCCCGGCGATGATCAGCCACTTCATCAGCCTGTTCAAGGACACGTCGCTGCTGGCCGCGTTGGCCGGGTTCGCGGAGCTGCTCCGAAACGCCCGGCGCGCCTCGGCCGGGCTCGAATTCATCGGCGACCAGGCCGAAGCCCTGGTCCCCGCGGCCCTCATCTTCTGGGTGGTGGCGTTCTCGATGGCGAGGTGGAGCAGGCGGATGGAGCGGCGGCTCGGCGTGGAGGAACGATGATCGAACGAAGCCCGGAAACCGAGATGATCATGGCCGAAGGGGTCGAGAAGTGGTTCGACGGCTTCCAGGCGCTGAAGGGGATCACCACCACAGTGCATCGGGGTGAGGTGGTCGTGATCGTGGGTCCGTCGGGTTCCGGGAAGTCGACGTTCATCCGGACCATCAACCGCTTGGAACGTCACGATGCGGGACGCATCGTCGTCGACGGCATCGAGCTGACCGACGATGTGCGCAACATCGGAGCCGTCCGCAGCGAGATCGGCATGGTCTTCCAATCGTTCAATCTGTTCCCGCATCTCACCGTGCTCCAGAACATCACGCTCGCGCCGCGGAACGTCCGAAGATGGCCCAAGGCCGAGGCGGAGGAGAAGGCGATGCAGCTCCTCCGGCGGGTCGGGATCCCGGAGCAGGCGGGGAAGCGACCCTCGCAGCTGTCCGGCGGCCAGCAGCAGCGGGTGGCGATCGCTCGGGCTCTGGCGATGGAGCCGAGGATCATGCTGTTCGACGAGCCGACCTCCGCGCTCGACCCCGAGATGATCAAGGAGGTCCTCGACGTGATGAAGGGGCTGGCGCGCTCAGACATGACCCTGGTCGTGATCACCCACGAGATCGGCTTCGCCAAGGAGGTCGCAGACCGGGTGCTGTTCTTCGACGGCGGATCACTCATCGAGGAAGGCCCGCCGGAACGGTTCTTCTCCAACCCCCAGCAGGAGCGCACGAAGCTCTTCCTGTCGCAGATCCTGTAGGGAAGGCCCCACCGGGCCTTTCGTCCTCTCGGCCCGCTGTCCCCCGGATGGGGCCCGGTCCGGTGACGCTTCCGGCAGCTCACGAGCAGGTCTCGTGCAGGATTCGATCTCGCACAGAGATACCCGATGTAGGGGTAAAGACCCTCACCCATATGGCCGATACGGCCTGCATGTCGCTGGTAGAACGCGCATCCCGTGCGCCCGTGTTCGCTCGCCGGACGTCCGAAGGCCCCCGCCGGCGGGCGACCGACACCGTCGTGTCCGGGCCGAT
>JALZDC010000095.1 GCA_030862755.1 Actinomycetota bacterium | reverse complement strand
CCTTGCTGCCGATCTGCCGTGACATGCTGGTGGCCATAGGCCTTGTACCTCCTGTTCGGGGCGGCGCCTCGTGGCGCCGCGGCTGCGGGAGGCGGCTGGGCCGGTTGTCAGTGGTGGGCCTCCGGCTCGTGGTGCTGGGGCTGCGCCGTGCGGGCGCCGCGCGCCGTCCGGGGGTCCGCGACTGAGAACCGACCATGATGGGGCTCCTCCGCCTCCGGTCGGTCGGTCAGTGGGTCGTTGGCATCACTCCTTCGCGGCAGGCACGCTCGGGCCGGACTGGGATCAACGCCGCAGCCCGAGCTTCGCGATGAGTGCCCGGTAGCGTTCGATGTCCTCACGCTTGATGTACTCCAGGAGCCTTCGCCGCCGCCCTACCATCTTGAGGAGACCTCGCCGGGAGGCATGGTCCTGCTTGTGGGTCTTCAGATGCTCGGTGAGCTCGGCGATGCGCCGCGTGAGCACCGCGACCTGCACATCGGCAGATCCCGTATCGCCGCTGGAGAGGGCATGCTCCTGGATGATCTCGTGCTTGGCTTCTTTGGTCAGCGTCATGGTTGCAGGTCAAGGCTACCAGCACCACCCAGGTCCGGACCGTCCTCTTGCTGCACCGCGCGGACCTCTACGATGGCCGGGTGTCGTTCGGAGAGCGTCTCGGAGCGCTGTGCGGGGTGCTCGGGCCCGCGGCGTTCACCGCCGCCTGGCTGGTGGCGCAGCGGCGTCAGGACGAGTACCAGGTGAGACACGAGCACATCAGCGGCCTGGCGGCGAAGGACGCCACGGACCCATCCGTCATGACCGCCGGATTCATGGCCCTGGGCGGCAGCTCGATCGCGTTCGCCTCGGCGCTGGAGCGCCGGCTCGGCCCGCGGCCCGGGTGGGGCCCGGCGCTGATCGGCGCCGCGGGCCTCGCCACGATCGTGGCCGGCGCCTTCCGCCGCGACCGCCGGTCGAACTTCCCGCCGCCCGGAGAGCCCATGGGTCAGTCGTGGGAGAACGACGCTCACGACGCAGCCGCGGTGGTGGGTGGCGTCGCCGGTGCGATCGGATTGCTCGCGCTCGCGCCGCGCCTCGCGCGTGACCCTCGGCTGCACGACCTCGCCGTGCCCGCGCTCGGCGCCGCCGGCGCGAGCGCGAGCCTCTCGGCATGGTTCCTCCGCGACGTGGTCCGGCCCGGCAGCGGGTTGGTGCAGCGAGTGAACACCACGATCCCGCTCGCCTTCATGGTCCGGCTCGCGCTGCGCCTCATCAAGGAGCGAGGATGAGCGAAGCGAGGCCTCGCGCCGCCCAGGCCAGGGCCGTCAGCTCGAACGGTGGGGATGGCAGCATCTCTCGGCAGCGTTCGCGCAGCTGGGCTTGTCGCTCAGCGTCGAGGGAAGCCGCGTAGCTGCCTGCTGGGTCAACGCGGAGGTGTGAACGGCTCCCACCATTCCTCGAAGGTCGGATGCTCGACGCCAACGGACAAGAGCGCTTTCCTAGATCGATGGCCGACGAGGCGCCCGGTCCCAGCCGCTTGGCCAGCTCGGCCGTGAGTGAACCGGGGCCGCATCCGACGTCGAGCACTCGCTGACCAGCGTTCACGGCTGCGAGATCGGCGAACTGGGGGGCGAGTGGCGTTGAGTACCGGCCCATGGATCGGTCGTAATCACCGGCCCCGACGATGAAGCTCACCAGCGAGGATCTTGCCTCCGCCACGTGTCACCGGTCATGCTGGTCAGCGCGCCTCTCGACGCTCACGAGCGACCGGGTACGTTCGACGTCGTCGGCGATCGCCCCGATCAGCTCCTCGACGGAGTCGAACTTCACCTCGTCACGGAGCCGCTCCCAGAACTCCACGGTGAGCGTGTCACCTCGGAGTTCGTCGTCGGGGAAGTCGAGAAGGAACGCCTCGACGTGAAGCGGCTCGGTCCCGAACGTCGGGTTCGTCCCGACGTCGATCGCGGCGACGTATCGGCTTCCGTCCCCGAGCTCCGCGACGCCCGCGTAGATCCCCTGCCCCGGAAGCAGGAGCCGGGGCCAGGTCCGTAGGTTCGCGGTCGGATACCCGAGGCCCTTCCCGCGACCCGCCCCGGCCACCACTTCGCCGTCGACGGCGGATCGTCGGCCGAGCGCACTCCGGGGCCACACGAGGTCGCCAGCCGCGAGCGCCTCGCGGATCGAGGACGACGAGACGACCCGGCCCTCGATCGTGAACAGACCGACCTCGTCCGCGGTCATGCCCAAGGCCTCGCCGACCTCGCGGAGCGTCGCCACCGTCCCCGCCGCTCGGTGTCCGAACGTGAAGTTCGCGCCCACACGCGCGTGCACCGCATGCAGCCCTTCGATCAGGACTTCCCGCACGAAGTCCTCCGCGAGGATCTCCGAGAACCGCTTCGTGAACTCGAGGACGACCATGACGTCGATCCCGCACCCCTCGATCAGCGACGCCTTCCGTTCGACCGTGGTGAGTAGACGGGGCTCCTCGCCCGGCGTGAGGATCTCGCGGGGATGCCGGTCGAACGTCACGGAGACGCTTCGCGCGTCCCGCTCGTGCGCCGCCTCCACCGTCCGGCGGATCACCTCCTGGTGGCCGAGATGCACTCCGTCGAAGAACCCCACCGTCACGACAGACGGACCGGCGCGAAGCGGAAGGGCCTCGAGACCCCGGACGATGTCCATCGCGATGGAGGGTACCGGCCGGTCAGCCGGCCAGGATGACCTGCGGACGCGCCCTCGGCCCCTCGTCCTCGTAGACACCGATCAGGCCACCGTCCGGCCCGAAGACGCTGTATGGGCCCGTCAGGCCGGCGGGGCCGAGCGGCCTCCCGTGGGAGGCCGCGAGGGCCTCCTCGGCATCGAGGTCGAGACGTGGGAGGTGGGCTATGGCCGCCTCGATCGGAAGGGGTTCGCCGGCGGCGTCCGGCGCAAGGGCGTCATCGACCGAGTAGGGTCCGATCGCAGTGCGGCGGAGCGCGACGAGATGGGCGCCGCACGAGAGGGAGGCACCCACGTCGGCGGCGAGCACGCGAACGTACGTTCCGCCCGAGCAGGTGACGCGGAACATCGCATCCGGGAGCTCGAGGGACAGGAGCTCGAAGGCATCGACGCGGATGGGGCGGGGCTCCGCCTCGAGGCGCTCACCCCCCCGGGCCGCTTCGTAGAGCTTCCGGCCGCCGACCTTCACCGCGCTGTACGCCGGCGGAAGCTGGAGTGACTCCCCCACCAGTGTTCGCATCGCCTCGCGGATCTCCGGTTCCTCCACGTCCACCGGGGTCTCGCGCACGACGTCGCCGTCGGCGTCCAACGTGGTCGTCTCGACGCCCAGCCGCAGCGTCCCCTCGTAGATCTTGGGCAGCTCACCGAGGAAGCGCAGCAGCCGGGTCGCGCGGCCGACGCCGATCAGGAGGAGTCCGGTCGCCATCGGGTCGAGCGTCCCGGCGTGACCCACCTTCCT
>JALZDC010000079.1 GCA_030862755.1 Actinomycetota bacterium | reverse complement strand
ACCCAGAGGTAGAGGATCTCGTAGCCGGTCACGAGGACCGCGTTGGGATAGAAGGCCCCCAGCTCCGGCGTCTCGTCGGGCCAGCCGAGCGTCGAGAACGGCCAGAGCTGCGAAGAGAACCACGTGTCGAGGACGTCGGGGTCCTGCTCGATCTGCGCGGCACCGCAGGTGGCACACGCGTCCGGGTCTTCGAGCGCCACCGTGACGTGACCGTCCGGGCAGTACCACGCCGGGATCCGGTGTCCCCACCAGAGCTGTCGCGAGATGTTCCAGTCGCGGAGACCATCCAGCCAGCTCACGTAGGGCTTCCGCCACCGCTCGGGCCAGAACGTGATCCGGCCGTCCACGGCCGCCTCGGTGGCCGGGCCCTTCAGCTCGTCCACCGCGACGAACCACTGGAGTCCCGACATCCACGGCTCGATCTCGCTGTGGCAGCGGTAGCAATGGCCCACCGAGTGCCGGTAGGGATGCTCCACACCCACGAACAGATCCAGCTTCTCGAGCGCGTCGCGCACCGCCTGCCGCGCGTCGTAGCGACCGAGCCCGTAGAACTCCTCGGCCGCGTTCTCGTTGATGCGCGCCTCGGCATCGAGGATGTTCAGCAGCGGGAGCCCGGTGCGCTGGGCGATCTCGAAGTCCGTGGGATCGTGCGCGGGGGTGACCTTCACCGCTCCGGTGCCGAAAGCCGGATCCACCGCTGCGTCGGCGACGATCGGCAGGTCACGTCCGTCGAACGGGTGACGCACGGTCGTCCCGATCAGGTCTCGATACCGCTCGTCGTCGGGATGCACCGCGATCCCCGTGTCCCCCAGCATCGTCTCGACCCGCGTCGTCGCGACCTCGATATGGCCGGTGCCGTCGGAGAGCGGGTAGCGGAACGTGAGGAGCTCGCCGTCGACCTCCTGGTGCTCGATCTCGGAGTCGGACAGGCCCGTCTGGTCCGTCGGGCACCAGTTGACGAGTCGCTCACCACGATAGATCAGGCCCTGCTCGTACCAGCGGACGAACGCGACGCGGACCGCGCGAACGAGACCCTCGTCCATCGTGAAGCGCTGTCGATCCCAGTCGAGCGACGCCCCCATCCGCTTGAGCTGGCCGATGATCTCGCCGCCGTACCGTTCCTTCCACGCCCACACGCGCTCGACGAACGCTTCCCGGCCAAGATCGCGCGGCTCGATCCCTTCCTTGCGGAGCTCGCGCTCGACCACGACCTGCGTGGCGATGCCGGCGTGGTCCATACCCGGCACCCAGAGCGCTTGCAGCCCGCGCATCCGCGCCCGACGGACCAGGATGTCCTCGATGGTGCGACCGATCACATGTCCTGCGTGGAGGCGACCCGTCACGTTGGGAGGAGGGATCACGAGGCAGTAGGCGTCGGAAGGGTCCTCGGGGACCTGCGCGTGGAAGTACCCGCGCTCGATCCACGTCTCCGCCCACCGGGGTTCCACCGCGGCCGCGTCGTAGCGGGTGGGCATCTCCGTGCCGGAACCGGTCATGCGTTCGAGTGTACCGACCCCACTTCTGGCGCTCGCTGAGAGCATCGACCGGACCCGCGAGGCGTGGCACCCGCGCCGAGGACCGTGTCTATACTCCGGCGAACGGCAACCAGAGGGGACCACGTGGCTGAGGGAGATTTGATCGACAAGCTGCGCACCGTCGCCATCTTCCGCGGTCTCGACGAGAAGGAGCTCCAGCGGATCGTCGCCGTCGGCAAGGAGGTCCAGTTCGACACCGGGAAGGTGGTCGCCCAACAGGACGGTGGCGCCGCAGGGTTCCATCTGGTCATGGACGGCGAGGTCTCGGTGGTCGTCGACGGACACGAGCGGGCCCGGCTCGGGCCCGGAACGTACTTCGGCGAGATGTCGCTCCTGGACGGACAACCCCGGTCCGCGACCGTGAAGGCGGAGGAACCGACCACTACGTTCGCCCTCACGTCCTGGCAGTTCCTGCCACTCCTGGCCGAGTATCCGTCGATCAGCCGGGCGCTTTTGGTGGAGCTGTGCGCGCGCCTCCGCCGCGTCGAGCAAGACCCCGTCAGCTGACGAGCCGGCCGTGTCGGCGCACGCCTGTCCCCGCTGTGGCTCAGAGCTCCCGCCCGATGCACGGTTCTGTCCCGCCTGCGGGTTGACGCTCGGCTCGCACGACCCGGCCGAGGAACGGAGGGTCGTCACGGTTCTGTTCGCCGACGTCACCGGGTCGACGGAGCTCGGCGAGCAGCTCGATCCCGAACACCTCAGAGAGGTGATGGCGAGCTACTTCGCGGCGATGCGCGAGGAGATCGAAGCCGAGGGCGGCACCGTCGAGAAGTTCATCGGAGACGCCGTGATGGCCGTGTTCGGTGTCCCGGCCGCGCACGAGGACGATCCTATCCGCGCCCTCCGTGCAGCACTCCGGATGCGGGAGCGATTGCACGACGTGAACGATGGACTCATGACGACCCGCGGCCTCACGTTGCAGATCCGGATCGGGGTCAACACCGGCGAGGTCCTGGCGTCCGTCGAACCGCAACCGGGCGAGCCGATGGTCACGGGCGACGCGGTCAACGTGGCGGCACGCCTCCAGAGCGCCGCGGACCCGGGCGGCATCCTGGCGTCGGAGCGAACCGCGCGGGGAGCGAGGGGCTTCCGATTCGGCGATGCCGTGCGGCTCGACCTCAAGGGCAAGGGGCAACCGGTGCGTGCGATGGAGCTACGTGGTGGCGACGTCACCATCCAGGACCGCGGGGTGCCGGGGCTCCACGCACCGATGGTCGGCCGCGACGAGGAGCTCTCGCTGCTCCTGTCGATGTTCCGCCGATCCGCGACCGAGGGCCGGCCCAACCTCGTCACGATCTACGGCGACGCCGGCGTGGGGAAGAGTCGGCTCACCTCGGAGTTCCTCCTTCGGGCGGAGCGAGACGGTGCCACCGTGGTGGGGGGCCGTTGCCTCCCCTACGGCGAGGGGATCACCTATTGGCCGCTCGCCGAGATCCTCAAAGGCTACGCGGGAGTCCTGGACTCGGACGCGCCGGAGCTCGCGCTCGAGAAGATCCGCAAGGCCGGACGGGAGCTGTTGACCGAGGAGGTGACCTCCGATCCCGGTCGCGCGACCGCGGCCCTCGCGTTCACCGTCAACGTCGCCGATCCCGAGTTCGACTTCGGGTCGATGGAGCCTCGCGAGGTGCGGCAGGAGGTCCATGCCGGTTGGAGGTCGTTCTTCTCCGCGCTTGCGGCCGAGACGCCACTCGTCGTGATCATCGAAGACATCCACTGGGCAGATCCCGCGCTCCTGGACCTGCTCGACGAGTCATCGGAGCGTGTGGTGGGGCCGGTCCTGTTCCTCTGTCCTTCGAGGCCGGACCTGACCGCCACTCGCCCGGGCTGGGGGGGCGGACGACGCAACCACTCCTCGATCGCCCTCGACCCGCTGACCGCGGCGGAAGCCGACAGGCTCGTCCACGAGCTGCTCACGATCGAGGACCTCCCGGCCTCGGTGCACGCCAGGATCCTCGAGCGAGCGGAGGGGAACCCCTTCTTCCTGGAGGAGATCGTGCGCCAGCTGATCGACGAAGGACACCTCGTTCGAGAGGCCGATCGGTGGCGCGCCGTGGACGAGATCGAGCGCGTCGTGATCCCCGACACGGTGCAGGCGGTCCTGGCGGCGCGGTTCGATCTGCTCGAGGGGCGGGACAAGCGGGTCCTCCAGGCGGCCGCGGTGGTCGGACGTGTCTTCTGGCCCGGCCCGGTGGCGCTGCTCGCCCATGTGTCCGACGAAGCCGTCGACGCATCCCTGAGGATCCTCGAAGAGCGAGAGCTCGTCCTCTCACGGTTAACCTCATCACTCGCGGGACAGCAGGAGCTGATCTTCAAGCACGTGCTCATCCGCGACGTCGCCTACGAGTCCCTGCCCCGTCGCGACCGCACCGACGCGCACGCCGCGGTCGCCCGATGGATCGAGGAGACTGCCGGCGACCGCGCGGGGGAGATGTCCGAGCTGCTCGCGTATCACCTGTCGACGGCGGTCGGTCTCTCACGAGACACGCTCGGCGGGCCGACGGAGGATCTCCGGAGCGCGGCGTTCGGGTGGTTGCTGTGGGCCTCCGACGAAGCCCGGCGACGGCTGGTGGTCCGCAAGGCGCAGCGCCTCGCGGAGGAAGCGCTCGATCTAGCGTCCGGCGATCTCGAGCGCACGGACGCGCTCGAGATGCTGGCCCAGGCGTTCTTCACCGATTACTCGGGGGACCTCGCCTGGCGGTACTTCCGCGAGGCCGCGTTCACGCGAGCGCGCGCCCAACCGCCCGACGGACCGCGGGTGGCGCGACTCGCGGCGCTCGGTTGCGATATCGCGGTGCGATGGCCGGGATCGTTGCGAGGCGAGATGCCCGCCGAAGAGACCGTTCGCGAACTCTGGGATCTCGGGATCGCCCATCTGCCGCCCGGCGACACGGAGGAGCGGATCCGGCTGCTCGGGATCCGGGCGGGCTGGCCCTTCGCGTTCTCGCCCGAAGGCTACTCCGAAGCCGATCTGGAGGAGCTGGAATCGGCCGGCCTGCAGGGGGCGGAGATGGCCCTGCGGATGGGGCTTCCGAATCGGGCCTCCGCGGCCTACGACCAGGCGCTCGGTCCTTGGATCGCGGTCGGATGGTACGGCCGGGCACTCCCGGTCTGGGAGCGACGATCCAGGATCGCTCAGGAGCTGACCGACATCCTCGAGCTCGGCGATCTCTACGCGATGGGCGCGTGGACCCATTACGAGATCGGGCGATACGGCCGGGCACTCGAGCTCGCCGACACGGGCCTGGATACGATCGCCGGCCGAGGGCCGAACGTGGAGCTCCACCTTCGCCCCTGGCGAGTGGCTTCCCTGTACCGGCTCGGGAGATGGGATGAGGCACTCGAAGAGTTCGCCGCCGTCCGCCGGATGCTCGAGAACCGCGAAGACGACCCGCCCTACTTCGCCACGCATGCGTTCGGCATGGCCGGAGTGATCCACGAGCGACGGGGCGAGCGCGTCGAGAGCGACCGCTTGCTGGCCGCCCTCCTTCGGATGGTGACCGACAACTCCGGCCGCCTCTACCCGAGCCTCCTTCGGTTCCTGGTCGTCCGTGGCGACCTCGGGCAGGGAACGGCGCTCCGTCGCCCGCACAACTGGGCGGTCCACGCGGGCGACGCTTTGGAGGGGGAGGCGGAACGGCTGGCTGCGACAGAGGCGTGGGGTGGTGCGGCCGATCTCGTCGCGGAGATGCGTCGACACGCGGAGGCGGCGGACGCGCCGTCCGTCGCGGCCTTCGCTGAGCGGCTCGAAGGTCGGGCGTCGCTCGCCGGCGGCGATCTCGCCGGCGCCCGGCGCGGTCTCGAACGCGCTGCCGAAACGTTCGAGGCGCTCGAGACGCCCTGGGAGCGAGCGCTAACCCAGCTCGACATCGCTCGCGCC
>JALZDC010000071.1 GCA_030862755.1 Actinomycetota bacterium | reverse complement strand
TCGTGACCCGCCTGCCGGCGCCCGGCACCAAGCTGGGCGAGGGCGACGTGGTACTCACGGTGTCGGGCCGGCCGGTATTCCTCCTCAAAGGGAGGGAGCCGTCCTACCGCGACCTTGGACCGGGCATAGCCGGGAAGGACGTCCGTCAACTTGAGGCGGCGATGAAGCGCATGGGTCTCGACCCGGGGCCCGCGGACGGACTGTTCGACGAGGGAACAGGACGTGCGGTGGAGAGACTGTACGCACGGGCCGGATTCGACGCGATGAGAGCGACCGAGACCCAGCTCCAAGCGGTTCGCCCTCTCGAGGCGGAGCTCGTGGACAACGCTCGCGCGCGACCAGGCATCCAACTCCCGGCCGACGAGGTGATCTTCGTCTCGAATGCGCCGGTCCGCGTCACGAAACTCCGTCGCGACCGAGGCGATCAGGCCAGGGGCACGGTCATGACAGTCACCGACGTCATCGTCGCCATCGACAGCGAAGTCCCGCTGGAGGAGGCGCCGCTCGTCAAGCGCGGGATGAAGGTTCGCATAGACGAACCCGATCTCGGAATCAAGGAGAGCGGCGTCGTGAGCGAAGTTGCAAAGACGCCGGGAACCGAGGGCGTCGACGGGTTCCACGTCTACATAGAGGTCCTCGTCGACGGGGCGCCACCGACCCTCGTAGACGCATCCGTGCGCCTGACGATACCCGTCAGGTCGACCGAGCGCGCCGTGCTCGCCGTCCCCGTGAGCGCCTTGTCGCTGGGGCCGGACGGGTCATCGCGAGTCCAGCGAGCCACGCGCGGCGGGCTCAGGTTCGTGCGGGTGAAACCGGGGCTGTCCGCCGGTGGCTTCGTCGAAGTGACTCCCATCGACGGAGCGCTCGAGCCGACTGATCGCGTGGTGGTCGGCTTCCGAGGAGGCGCGGATGGCCGTGCCTGAGACGACGGCGGCCCCCGTCGTCGACCTCAAGGGTGTATGGCGACGATACGGCGTCGATCCCGCGGTCGAGGCGCTGCGGGGCGTCGAGCTTCGAGTGTGGCCCGGGGAGTGGGTGGCCATGGTCGGGCCATCCGGGTCGGGGAAGTCGACCCTCCTGCACATCGTCGGGTGTCTGGACCGCCCAACCTCCGGGTCGTACTCGTTCAACGGCGTCGACGTCGCGCGTCTCAGCGACCAGCAACGCGCCGGGCTGCGGAGCCGCGGCATCGGCTTCGTCTTCCAGTCATTCCACCTGCTCTCGCACCGAACGGTGCTCGAGAACGTCATGGTCTCGGAGGTCTACCGGAGGCAGTCCAGGCGCGACCGACGCGAGCGAGCGGAGGCGGCGCTCGACAAGGTGCGGCTCGGCCACCGCGCCAACTTCCTTCCGACGCGGCTCTCTGGCGGTGAACGCCAACGAGCCGCGATCGCCCGTGCACTTGCGGGCAGCCCCGGCGTCCTGCTCTGCGACGAGCCGACCGGAAACCTGGACTCGGCGACCACGGCGGCGATCCTCGACTTGTTCGCCGAACTGAATGCAGAAGGTGTGACGATCCTCATGATCACCCACGCACCCGAGGTGGCCGAGCGAGCACCCCGCCGCGTCGGGATCGTCGACGGCGTTCTAACAGAGGCCGCGTGAAGGCGAGGGCCGAGGCGGAGCGGTTCGGGAGGCTCCGCCGGAGACGGCGAAGCGATCCGGAACGGGCCGGCGCGGCTGAGGCCTCCGTCCAACCGGCCGCTATGTCTCCGGTCGACCTTGCCGACGAGGCGGTCGCCGGCGTCTTTACCCGACCCGGCCGTACGAGCCTCACCGTCCTCGGGACGGTGATCGGCCTCGCGGCACTCGTCGCAACGCTGGGGCTGAGCCGGACGGCGAACAACCGTATCGCCACGCACTTCGACGAGGTCGCCGCAACCGAGATACACGTCGCGACCCGGCCCGCACCCAAGGACGCAACGCCGAACCGGATCCCGTGGGACGCTCCCGCGCGCCTCGAGCGGCTGAACGGCGTCGTCGCGGCCGGGAGCCTCAGCACCGTCGACGTCGGTGACGCTCTCGTCAGCACTTCGCCGGTCAACGACCCTCAGCGCCGAACCGATCTGAAGCTCGCCGTCCAGGCCGCCTCAGTCGAGCTCTTCCGGGCGGTTCGAGCCGACCTCACCACCGGGCGGCTACCGGACGAGGGACACTCGCGGCGAGGTGAGCGCGTCGCGGTCTTGGGCCGGCAGGCGGCGGACCGGCTCGGCGTACACCGTCTCGAGCATCTCCCGGCGATCAGCATCGGCGACGAGATCTTCCTCGTCACGGGCATCGTCGATAACGTCGCGCGCCAGCACGACCTGCTCACCGCCGTCATCATTCCCGAGGGGACTGCTCGGCGCGTGTACCGCCTCGCGAGCCCCGAGTTCGTCGTCGTCGAAACCCGCCTCGGCGCGACCCGGCTCATCGC
>JALZDC010000069.1 GCA_030862755.1 Actinomycetota bacterium | reverse complement strand
GCCCGGCCGAGCCCGCGCTCGCCGTGGACGATGGGGAACGGGACGTGGTCGCGGGCGAGCGGCCGGGCCGCCCCCTGCGCCACCTCCACCTCCGGCTTCCCCGCCACCTCGAGCACCGCGAGCGTGTTCTCCGTGGCCTGCTCGACCGAAACGTTCCCCATCACGCACGTCGCGGCGATGAGGTCGACCCCGGGGGATCCCACGGCGTACAGCACCGCGAGCGCGTCGTCGACGCCGGTGTCCACGTCGAGGATCAGGGGCGCGGGCGCCATGGCCCGCACAGGGTACTCAGGCGCTGGTTCTCAGGCCGTGGTTCTCAGGCGCTCGCCGGCTCCAGGGCGAACCCGATCAGCTTCGAGGAGACCTCGCGGCTCACCCGAAGCATGTCCTCGGGCGTGACGTCGCTGTGATCCATCAGGACCTGGATCGCGAGACCGTCGATCAAGGCACCGATCTGGATCCCCAGCTCATCCGCGTCGAGCCCCTCCGGGAACTCACGGGTCTCGCGCCCGTGGCGCACGATGTCGGCGATCGATCGCCGCCATCGCCGGTTGAGGACCTCGTGCTCCTTCGCCATCTCGGGATCGCGGAGCGCGCGGACCCAGATCTCCACCCACAGGGCCCACTCGTCCAGGAACGGGTAGTCGGGCAGGAGCCCGGGGACCGAGAGCTCGATCAACCGGTCCAGCTGGGCGCGCGCCGACGGGTTCTTGCGAAGCTCCCTGGACAGCCGAAGGTAGAACTGATCGTTGGCGTAGGTCAGCGCTTCGACCAGGAGCCGGTCCTTCGACTCGAAGTAGTACAGGATCAGGCCGGTCGACACGCCACACGACTCGGCGATGTCCTGGATCCGTGTCTCGGCCAGTCCCCTGTCGGTGATCACCTGTGCGGCGGCGGAGAGGATCTCCTGACGGCGATCCCCCTTCGGAGCCGCCTTCGCTGCCTTCGATCGTGTCATGGCCACAGGGCTCCTGAACGGCGTACAGAGATACGGGAGGGTGCGGACGCCGGGTGGCTCGGCCGTCCGAGGAACGGTACCCCCTTGAGCAGCCGAAATCAAAGGGCAGATCTCGAAGGTCGCGTTTGACTCGCCGTTCAGGCTCGGGGCATCATGAGCCCAGGCCGCGAGTCCCGATCCATCGTGAACGCGGTCGGGGAAGCAGGCCCGAGGGGAAGAGGGTTCCACCTATGGCGACGAACACCTACGACGCGATCGTGATCGGCGGTGGGCACAACGGACTCACGGCCGGTGCCTACTTCGCCCGGCACGGCGCCAGGACGGTGGTGCTGGAGGCGAGGCCCAAGACGGGCGGTGCCGCCGACACCAGCGCTCCGTTCGCCGACCACCCCGACATCAACGTCACCACCTACTCGTACGTGATGTCGCTGATGCCACCGACGATCATCGACGAGCTCCAGTTGAAGCGGCACGGCTACGACGTAACGCCGTTCGGCCCGTACTTCCAGGCGTATCCGGACGGCCGCTCCATCACGGTCTACGCGGACGAGGCCGACCGCTCGTACGCCTCGATCGCGCAGTTCTCGAAGAAGGACGCCGATGCCCTCCCCGGATGGGAGGCGTGGCTGAAGGGCGTCGCCGACATCCTGGGACCGCTGCTGCTGCAGAGCCCGCCGCGGGCCGGTTCACTCGCTCTCGGCGATCTCCTGGAGACGGCCAGGACCGCGTGGAAGGTGCGCAAGCTCGGGGTCCGGGGTGTCGGGGACGTCACACGGCTGTTCACGATGAGCATCACCGACCTGCTGAACGACTGGTTCGAGTCCGACGAGATGAAGGGGATGCTCGCGGTCAACGGGATCATCGGAACCTGGGCGGGTCCGGACGAGCCGGGGACCGCCTACGTGATGCTCCACCACTCGATCGGCGACGTCGGCGACGGGCACCTGGGGTCCTGGGGATTCCAGCAGGGCGGGATGGGTGCGGTCTCCGACTCGATCCGGCGGTCTGCGCAGTCGTTCGGCGCCGAGATCCGGACGGACGCGCGCGTGAAGAGGATCCTGACATCGGGGGGTCGCTTCCGGGGCGCCGTCCTAGAGGACGGGACCGAGCTTCGTGCGCCGATCGGCGTGACGTGCGTGCATCCGAAGATCGGGTTCCTCGATCTGATCCCGTCGGCGGAGCTCCCGGCCGACTTCGTCAAGGACATCGAGCGCTGGAAGACCCGCTCGGGCGTCGTGAAGATCAACGTCGCGATGTCTGACCTTCCCGATTTCACGGCGATGCCCGGAAAGCACCTGCAGGAGCACCACACAGGGTCGGTGGAGCTGTGCTTCTCGCCCGAGTACGCCGAGCGCGCGTTCCAAGACGCGCACATGGACCGCAGAGCCTCCGTCGCTCCGTTCGTCGACGGCGTGATCCCGACGACCCTCGACAAGAAGCTGGCGCCTGAGGGGAAGCATGTGTTCTCGATGTTCTCCCAGTGGGTGCCGGACGACTGGGTGAACGAGCCGCACCGCGATGAGCTCGACGCCTACGCCAAGCGGATCTTCGACCTGTACGGCGAGCTCGCGCCCAACTTCAAGGACGCGATCCTCGACTACCAGGTGATCGGCCCATACGACATGGAGCAGGAGCTCGGCCTGATCGGCGGCAACATCTTCCACGGCGAGCTCTCGGTGGACCAGCTGTTCCACATGAGGCCGGCGCCCGGGTACGCGGACTTCCGCACGCCCATCCGGGGCCTGTACCACGGATCCTCGGCGACCCACGCCGGCGGGGGGGTCAACGGCATCCCCGGCTGGAAGGCGTACCGTGCGGCCGTGAAGGACAGGACTCTCAAGAAGCGCTCGTGAGTCCGGCGGGTCGTGGGGAGCGTTCGTCGCTCGAGCGGATGCTGTCGGCGCGTTCGGTCGCGGTGGTCGGCGCGTCCGTCAAGGAGGCCTCGCTCGGGCGTCAGATGATGCTCGAGCTCGAGCGAGGTGGCTTCGAAGGCGCCGTTTATCCGGTGAACCCCGGGTACGAGGAGGTTCTGGGGCATCCTTGCTTCGCGTCTCTGGGCGAGGTTCCCGAGCCAGTCGACCTGGCGATCCTGGGTGTCGCCAACCAGCGGATCGAGCAGGCGATGCGCGACGCGGCGGATGCCGGCGTCGGCAGCGTCGTGACGTTCTCGTCGCTGTTCGAGGAGGAGCCCCGTGGGGCCGTGACGCCGCCGTTGGCCGAGCGGGTCGCGGCGATCGCTCAAGATCACGGGATGGCTCTCTGCGGCGGC
Organism: Actinomycetota bacterium; assembly: GCA_030862755.1. Classification (GTDB taxonomy): domain Bacteria; phylum Actinomycetota; class UBA4738; order UBA4738; family HRBIN12; genus JAJNBA01. Next base: position 1,571 of record JALZDC010000069.1, on the reverse strand, counting down.
AACGGGATGGGGTTCGTCAACACGGGCGCCCGGCTCCGAGCGACCGGTTTCCCGACGCCCGACGAGATGCCGTCCGGCTCGGTAGCGTTCCTCTCTCACTCGGGCTCGGCGTTCGCGGCGTTCGCCTTCAACGATCGAGGGATCGCCTTCAACCTGATCGTGTCGAGCGGCCAGGAGATCGTCACGACCATGGACGAGTACCTGTCCTTCGCGCTCGATCTCGAGAGCACGAAGGTGGCGGCGTTGGTCCTCGAGACGGTGCGCAGTCCCGACGGATTCCTGGCCGCGCTCGCCAAGGCCAAGGAGCGGGACGTCCCGGTGCTCGCGCTCAAGGTCGGCAGGACGGACGGCGCCAAGGAGATGGTCGTCGCCCATTCCGGCGCGCTGGCGGGCGAGCACGGCGCGTACGAAGCGGTGTTCGACGCGTATGGCGTGCATGAGTGCCGGGACCTGGAGGAGTTGGCCGACGCCATCGAGCTGTTCTCGAACCCGCGCCGTGTCACCGGTGGGACCGGCATCGCATCGCTCCACGACTCCGGGGGTGAACGTGCCCTGTTCGTCGACCTTGCGGCCGACCTCGGGGTCCCGCTCGCGAGGATCTCGGACGCGACGCGGGAGCGGATCGATGCGGTGCTCGACCCGGGCCTCGTGGCCGAGAACCCGCTGGACGCCTGGGGAACGGGGATCGATGCCGATCGGATCTACGTGGAGAGCTTCCTGGCCCTCCACGACGATCCGGAGACGGCCGCGGTCGCCTTCGTCGTGGACCTCACGCGACAGGGGGAGCCCTACGACGCGGGGTATCTCCGGGTCGCGACGGACGTGTACGAGGCCACGACGAAGCCCTTCTGCGTGGTGTCGAACCTTCCCGCGGCGATCGCCCGTGACGAGGTGCGACGGCTTCGCGGCGCCGGCATCCCGGTGCTCGAGGGGACCGTGTCGGGTCTGCGAGCGCTCGATCACCTCCTCGACGACGCGAGCTTCCGCCGGCGGGCGTGGGCGACGGAGACGGACGTCGGAACGAACGATCACCACAGACGATGGCGTGCCGTTCTCGCCGCCGCGAAGGATGCCGCCTTCACCGAGTCCATGGCGCTCGAGTTCCTCGCCGACTACGGGATCCCGGTCGTGAAGGCCGAACACGCCTCCTCCCTCGACGAGGTCGAGTGGGCGGCCGAAAGCATCGGTTTCCCTCTCGCGATGAAGACCGCGATGCCGAGGATCGCGCACAAGTCCGAGGTCCGTGGGGTGCGTCTCAACGTCCGAGATGTCGACGAGCTGCGCGAGACCTATCGCGACCTCTCCGACCGGCTCGGTCCTGATGTCACGATCGCGGAGATGGCGCCGCCGGGGGTCGAGGTCGCGCTCGGGGTGGTCCGCGATCCCACGTTCGGCCCGCTCGTGATGGTGGCGGCGGGCGGCGTCCTGGTGGAGCTCGTCCACGACCGTAAGCTGGCACTCCCACCGATCGACGAGGGCGCCGCCCGCCGCCTGATCGATCGCCTCACGATCCGTCCGCTCCTCGACGGCTTGCGCGGCGCGCCGCCCGCCGACGTCGACGCGCTCGCGCG
>JALZDC010000056.1 GCA_030862755.1 Actinomycetota bacterium | reverse complement strand
GGCGCGAGCGTCTGCGCCTGCTGAGGCGAGCCGGCGTCGTCGATCCCACGTCGATCGACGACTACCGAGCCCACGGCGGCTACGAGTCGCTCCGCACCGCGATCGAGATGGGCTCCGAGGCCACCATCCAGGCCGTGACGGAGGCGAAGCTCCTGGGGCGCGGGGGCGCGGCGTTCCCGACCGGGGTGAAGTGGCAAGCGGTCGCGACGCAGCCGGTCCGGCCGCACTACGTGATCTGCAACGCCGACGAGTCGGAGCCGGGGACATTCAAGGACCGAGTGGTGATGGAGCAGGACCCGTTCGCCGTGGTCGAGGCCCTCACGATCGCGGGTTTCGCCTGCGGTGCGGAGAAGGGGTTCCTGTACATCCGAGGGGAGTATCCGCTGGCTACCGAGCGTCTCGAGCATTCGATCGCGGAGGCGAGGCGCCACGGCTTCCTGGGCGAGGACGTCATGGGCCACGGCTCCTCGTTCGACATCGAGCTCCGACGCGGGGCCGGCGCCTACATCTGCGGCGAGGAGACGGCGCTGTTCAACTCGATCGAGGGCAAGCGCGGTGAGCCGCGGAACAAGCCGCCCTTCCCCGTGACCCACGGGGTCTTCGGGAAGCCAACCGCGATCAACAACGTCGAGACCCTGATCAACGTGGTGGAGATCCTCCGCGTCGGAGCGGAGGCCTACGCGGCGATCGGGAGCGAGGGGTCTGCGGGCCCTCGGCTGTTCTGCCTGTCGGGCCACGTTGAGCGTCCGGGCGTCTACGAGGTGGAACACGGCGCCACGCTCCGGGACCTCATCGATCTGGCCGGCGGCGTCCGAGAAGGCGCGGCTCCCAAGGCCGTGTTGCTGGGCGGTGCCGCGGGCGGCTTCGTGGGTCCGGACATGCTCGACGCGAAGCTCACCTTCGAGGACGCGAGGGAGGGCGGCTACACGCTCGGCTCGGGCGTGATCATGGTCTTCGACGACAGTGCGGACCTCGTCGACCTGTGCCTCCGAATCGCTCGGTTCTTCCGCGACGAGAGCTGCGGGCAGTGCGTGCCCTGCCGGGTCGGGACGGTCAGGCAGGAGGAGGCACTGCACCGGCTCGTGTCGGGCACGACGATCGGCTCCCGCGAGGACGAGCTCATGTTGATCGACGAGGTCGCTCGTGTGATGCGGGACGCCTCGATCTGCGGACTGGGGCAGACCGCCGCGAGCGCCGTGCAGTCGGCGATCGCGCGGCTGGGCGTCTTCGACGGAGGTGCCGCATGAGTCAGGCCGTGCCGCTCGACCCGCCCCGACGGCTGGTCGATGTCGAGATCGACGGGCAGACCGTCCGCGTTCCGGCCGACGTGACGATCCTGGACGCGTGCCGGACCGAGGGAGTGGACACGCCCACGATGTGCTACGCGGGCAACCTCACGCCGATCAACGCCTGCCGCGTGTGCGTCGTCGAGGTGGAGGGCTCGCGCGTCCTCGTGCCCGCATGCTCCCGTCGCGTCGAGCCGGAGATGAAGGTGAAGACCGACACGGAGCGGGTGCGGCACTCGCGGAAGCTCGTGATGGAGTTCCTCGCGTCGAGCGTCGACACGACGCTCGCAAGCCCGGACTGGCATCGGTGGATGGGGGAGTACGAGGCCGATCCCTCGCGGTTCGGGGTCCAGATGGAGCCGATGGAAGCGGGCGAACGGGACGAGCGATGGGCCGGTCACCACCACGATCCGGACCCCGCCGTGGCGGAGACGGTGGCGCAACCGGTGAAGGTCGACAACGACCTGTACGTCCGCGACTACGAGCGGTGCGTGCTCTGCTACAAGTGCGTCGAAGCGTGCGGTGTCGATGCGCAGAACACGTTCGCGATCGCGGTCGCCGGACGCGGGTTCGACGCGAGGATCTCGACGGAGTTCTCGGTGCCGCTGGACGAGTCGGCGTGCGTCTACTGCGGGAACTGCATCGGCGTCTGCCCGACCGGCGCCTTGATGTTCAAGTCCGAGCACGACATGCGCGCCGAGGGGACCTGGGACGAGGACGCGCAGTCCGTCACGAACACGATCTGTCCGTACTGCGGGGTTGGGTGCGAGCTCGAGGTCCACGTCCAGGACAACGAGATCGTGAAGGTGTCCTCGCCGGAGGACCATTCGGTCACGAGCGGCCACCTCTGCATCAAGGGGCGGTTCGGGTTCGCCTACGTGCAGAGGCGCGGTGAGCGACGGGGCAGTGGCCGGGGGACGGGGGCGCCGATCCCGTCGCCGACGGCAGCAAGGGAGGGGGCGACGCCCGAGACCTCTGGTCCATGAGGTCTGCGGGGAGCGAGGCGGCTGCTCGAGGGTCGGTCGCCGGCGTCGTGCTCGCCGGAGGTCGGTCCCGGCGGTTCGGTCGCGACAAGCTCGCGGAGTTCTACGGCGGCCGGCCCCTCCTGCAGCATCCGGTCTCGCGTCTGCTCGAGGTTTGCGATCGAGTGGTCGTCGTGCTCGCGGCCGACGCTGCGGATCCGCCCATGCCGCCCGAAACTCCGGTGGAGTTCGCGCGGGATGCGATCGAGGGTGAGGGACCGCT
>JALZDC010000046.1 GCA_030862755.1 Actinomycetota bacterium | reverse complement strand
AGCCCCAAGAGCCTACGACGCGGGCTCCCTGGCCGCTACTCGGGGGGGACCTGCGAGAACTGCAGCGCCAGCGGGATTCCCCTGCTCTTGTGGTAGAAGTGCGCGATCACGTAGATCACGATCGGCGCCAGGCACATGCCCAGGACCGTCACGTACTGAGACGCCTCCGCCTCTCCTTTGATGAAGGGCTGGGCGACGGCCCATTCCGTCCCGATCGAAACCGCCAGCGTGAGGAACCCGAGGATCGAGATGACGGGGATCCCGCCGATCCGCCGCTGCGTCGCGGGCGGACCGGCCTCGAACAGCTCCTTCCGCCGGTACGGGAACACCATGCCCGCGATCCCCAGGACGATCCAGCCGATGAACCAGGCGACGATCGAGTACAGGATCGCGCTCGAGTACGCCGGGCTGTAGATCCCCAGCCAGAGGAAGATCTCAGCAGTCGCGATCACGGCGACGATCGCCCAGAACGGGGCGCGGTAGCGGGTCGTGATTTCCGAGAACTTCGTGGGGATGAGCCGGTCGAACGACCACGCGAACACGTTCCGGATCGGCGCGAAGCCGAGGCCCGCCAGCGACACCCACGTGGCCACGATGAAGCAGACGCCGAACAACAGCTGCAGGATCGGATTGCCCGTCATGAAGGCGATCAGCAGCATCGGCACCGGCTCGCTGCTCGTGTACTGGTGAACGAGCGCTGGAGGCAGCTGGGATGGGTCGCTCACCCAGATCGAGTCGAGCGCGTGCATGAAGTTGGTGCCGACGATCCCGTAGACCAGCATGTAGAGGGCGAACCAGATCGCCATCTGCATCGCGAGGGAGCCGAACAGCGCGAGCGCCTGGGACTTGGCGACGCCGCGGACCTCGCCCGCCAGGTTCGCGGAGAACGTCTGACCCAGGGTGTTCAGGTTGATGAACGTGATCGACGCGTAGATCAAGGGGACGAACATCACTCCGAAGATCGCTCCGGCTTCCTCCCCAGCCTGGAGGATCGCGTCGTACTCAGCGCCGGAAAGCTGGTTGAAGCGCTCCTTGAACCCGTCCTGCCCGGTCACGACCAGCAGGAGGCCGAGGATCAACACGGCGAGCCATGCGAACCCGACGGCCCAGTAGGAGATCCGCATCATGGCCTTCGCGCCCTTGAGGAAGAGCCAGCCGGTGAGCAGCAGCGCGCCGGTCCCGATCACGAAGCGGACGAGCGGTCGGTCGATGAAGTTCGCGAGGTCGATCCAGCCCTGACTCTCCTGCGAGATCCCGACCGAGCGGATCGAGTCGGCCAGGCCCCAGCGGATCCACCAGTCCTGGATCTGCCCGGTCCACGAGAGGGCCGTGATGCTGATCACGAAACATGAGAAGAGGCCGAGGGACGGATGGAGCGTGCGGCTGATGTAGATGTACTCCCCGCCCGATCTCGGCATCGAGACCGAGAAATACCAGTACAGGCCGGCGACCGGGAAGATCAGCAGGACGAAGAGCACCCCTATCCCCATATGGGCTCCCGGATAGAAGGCCGGCGCCCACACCAAGTACACGAGCGCGTACAGCAGACCGGGGTTCATCGCGGAGTACATCAGCGCGTCACGGGCGCTGATCTGACGCGTCAATCCCGAGGACTGACGGATGAAGACGTCCTGCGTCGCCATGCCCCTCCCCTCACGTCCGGCCGGACGCGGGACGCCGCGAAGACGCACGCGACGCCTGGCGCGCTCCGGCGCCTCACATCGCTCCGGAGCTTAGGTTCGGGTCCCGGCGAGCAACAGGCCTCGCATGCCCACTCCGGTCACGTGCCGAGTGTGCACGGTGACCTTCCCGATGGGCCGCTCAGAGCTCATCGAGGTGCGCGGCGAACAAGAGCACCTGCACGACGAGCACGACCGCGGCGTTCACCACGATCACGAACGCGAGATCGGCGTACGGGACCTCCTCGTCGCCCGACAGGGCGGCGAGCAGGGGATGACCCCAATACACGAGCGCGACGAGGGCGACAGCCGGGATCGCGAGCTCCGGCCCGGCGAGGAAGACGGCCATCAGGCCTACGGCGGCGGCCAGTGCCGCTCGGCCCAGGGCAACCCGTCGCCGGTCGAACGCCATCTCCGCATCGTGGCACGGTCGGGAGTCTCCGTCATGGCGCGCCGCGCGCTGCTCCCTGCGTCGCCGCTATCAGAAGAGCTCCAGGTACTCGCCCCGCTCCCAGTCGGTGACATGGTCGTTCTGCCGGGACAGCTCGTACCGCCGCATAGTGGTGTAGGCCGACACGAACTCGTCGCTGAAGAATCCCTTCGTGGCCGGCTCGGCCTCGAACGCGTCGAGCGCCTCGGCACTCGAGGCCGGCAGCATCTCGAAGTCGGGATCGTCCTCCGCGGGGACCCCCGGCTTCGACATCGGCCCAGGATCGGCCTCGTCCTCGATGCCCTGCAACCCAGCGGACAGGAGGGCCGCGCCCACGAGATACGGGTTCGAGAGCGCGCTGGGGGCCCGGTACTCGACGTGTCGCGATGCGATCGACCCCCCCTTCACCCGCACGAGCGCCGACCGGTCCTCGAAGCCCCACGACACGTTGGTCGGGCTGAACGTGTGACGCCGCCTGCGCCGGTAGCAGTTCGCCGTGGGCGCGATCAACGGGTCGATCGCCCTCGCGTACCGGATCAGCCCGCCGATGAAGCGCCGGCACCTCTCGGAGATCCCGTGGGGGTCGTCCTCGGAGGCGAACACGTTCGCGCCGTCGTCCGGCCGAACCAACGAGACGTGCGTGTGACACCCGCTGCCGGCGGAGTCGGAGAACGGCTTCGACATGAAAGTCGCCAGATAGCCGTCCTGCCTCGCGATCTCCTTCACCCCGTTCCGGAAAGTGAACGCCAAGTCGGGGCCGTCGAGACCCCTGCCTGGGGCGAAGTTGATCTCCCACTGAGAGCCCGCGTACTCGCTGTTCGACGTGATGATCGAGACGCCGATCGGCGGCATCTCCTCCATGATCCGCCGGATCGTCGGAACCCAGTCGTTCCGGCCGGTGTTGAAGATGTGGTATCCCTCGAACAGCGGTTCATGGGTGTCGGACGTAAGGAGGTAGAACTCGTACTCCGAGCCGATCACCGGCTCGAAGCCCATCGCCCTGCACCGATCGAGGGCTCTTCGGAACACCTGGCGAGGGGTCGCCTCCAGCGGCGTCCCGTCGTACCACGTGGCGTCGCAGATGAACCGCCCCGTCCGATCGACCCACGGGACCAGCGCCGCCGTGCTCGGATCCGGTCGCAGCACCTGGTCCGCGTACATCCGCTCCTCGTTGTAGAGCGTGCCGGGCACGACATCGGATCGGGTGTCCAGCACGGCCGTCCCGCCGTACATGTTCAGGCCGCTCTCGGCGAACCCCTCGGCGTGCTCGATCGGGACCGTTTTCGACCTCGAGATCCCGTGCATGTCCGGGAGCTCGAAGCGAACGAAGCGGATGTCGTCCTTCCGCCACTTCTGCAGGATGTCACCGACGTCGTCCATCTCCGGACCCCTCACGGCCGCCCTGTGCACGGCGAGGCGCATCGTAGTACCGCGGAGACCAAGCCGTAAACGCGGGTCGTCAGCGCGAGAGCTCGCGGAACCGGATGATCCGCACCGCCATCATGAGGTCGAACCACCGCGCGTGGTCGGACAGGTCGATCCCCACCGCGTGCCGGATCTTCTCGAACCGCTGCCGGAGCGTGTTCCGGTGGACGAACAGCTTGTCGGCGGCGAGTTTCGAGTTCCCGAAGCACTCGAGGTACGCCTCGACGGTCCGGAACAGCTGCGTCCCCTTCTCGCGGTCGTTCTCGAGGAGCTTCTCCAGCCGTTCCTGGTAGGTGTCCCGGACCTGCTGTTGCGCCGCCCTGAAGAGGTGCCACTGCGCGCCCAGCTCGTCGAAGGTCACGGCCGCACCCGCGCCCCGTACGGCACGACCCATCAACAGGGCCTGTCGCGCCTGCTCGAATCCGTCCGGATAGTCCTGTACGCGGCTGCACACCCTCGAGATCCCCGCGGAGATCAGGAGATGAGGATCGCGTTGGTGGGCCGACTTGGCATCCTGCACCCGGTCGGCTAGGTGCTCGACGTTCGTCGCATCGGAGAGGCGCAGGAGACCCGTGAGCGTGTGATCTCGATGCGTGAACAGCGATCCCGGGAAGCCGCCGGCGAGGTCCTGGCGAAGTGCGACCCAGAGGCGATCGGCCTCGAACGCAACCGGGTGGGCCGTGACCTCGAACACGGCGACCACGTGCGGCCGGTTCAGATCGGCCCCGAGGCGGTTCGCCCGCGCCTCGAGGCCCAGGTCCCCGTCCTCCCCGAGTACCAGGGCCTCGAAGAGATCACGCACGACGTTCCGCTCGGTCATCGCCTCGATCAGACGAGCGTTCTCCACGGCCAGAGCGGCCTGCGACGCGACCGTGGCCAGCAGCTCCTGATCCTCCTTCCCGAACGCGCTACGACCGTCCGTGAAGCACATGAACATGCCCACGACTCGCTCGGCGACGCGCATCGGCGCGACCAGGGCCGTGCGGGCGTGTGGCGCGATCGAGTCGAGCACCGCGAAGGCCTCCCGATGGTCGCGCCGCCCGATCAGGATCGGCGTCGTCGCGCCGAGCAACCGCCCCCACGCGCCGTCGGCAGGCACGGCGGCCGGAATCGCTCCGGAGCCATCGGGCCCGGCCGCCCACGTCGCCGCGAGCGCGAGGTGGCTCCCCGCATCGTCGAGCGTCAAGACCGCGCAACGGTCCGCCCCCAGCAACCCGCCGCTCGTGGACGCGAGTCGGTGGAGGATGTGTCGGAGGGAGGACGTCTGCACCACCGCTCGGCTCGTCTCCGCGAGCGAGTGGAGCACCCGCACCTGTCGCGCCTGCCGCTCGTACAGCGTCGCGTTCTCCACGGCCGCGCCGATCAACGCGGACAGGGTGTGCATCAGCGTCAGGTCATCGTCGGTGAATTCGTGGGGGGCGACGGTGTGCATCGTGACGACCCCGATGAGCTGCGCGTCCGGCCCTTCGACGGGGATCGTGAGGTACGACTGGAAATGATCGTCGCGCATCTCCGGCACGAACTTGAAGCGCGGATCGTCGTTGGGGTTCTCCCGGATGATCCCGGGCTGGCGCGTGAGCGCGGTCCACCCGGTGAGGCCCTCTCCCAGTGCCAGCGTGAACCGATCGATCCATTGCTCGTATCCGTCGAGCGCCGCCCGAACGACCAGCCGCTCCCGGTCGGGGTCCCACAGGTACAGGAGTACGCCCTCGCAACCGGTGAGCTCCTTGGACAGGCTCAGCACGTATCGGAGCAGCTTCGCCAGATCCAGTGTCGAGACGAGGCTCGTGATCATCTCGAACAGGGCCTGCGTGTCGCCACGCTTGTCACGAAGCATGTCCCGCAGAACGCGAGCAGCCTCGGCTGGAGGCGTCCTGAGCCATGCGTGCAAGCCGGAGAGGTCGGTGACCTGCGCCATCGGAACCAGCAGCGGCGAACGTAGCACGAAGGAACGTCTCCGTGGAAGTCGAGCCGGATGAAGACGGGGCAGCGCGGCGGGTCAGACGCCGGCGAGCGTCATCTCGCCGATCAACACCGACGGTGTCCCCACCGAGGAGAAGAACCGCAGGTCGTCGCCGACCCCCGTGATGGCCTTGAGCATCTCGGGAAGCGTCGACGCGATCGTCATCTCCCGGAGCGGCTCCCCCAGTGCCCCGCCGGCGATACGGAGCCCCGTCGCCCCGACGCTGAACTCGCCGCTGATCGGGTTCGCCCCCGAGTGCACGCCGCTCACGTCCTGGATCAGCACACCACCCTCGGCTTGCGACAGCAGCTCGTCGCGGTTCGTTTCCCCCGCGTCCAGGTAGAAGTTCGAGGTCCCGACGCTGGGCGGGGTCCGATATCCCCGCTTGCCGTTCCCGGTCGACCCCGTGTCCCCCTTGTGCGCGGTGTACGCGTTGTGGATGAACCCGTTGAGGACGCCCTTCGTGAACAGCTCCGTCCGGCCGCTGGGTACCCCCTCGTCGTCGAACGGCGCCGCCCCAGGTCCCTCGACGTTCGTTCCGTCGTCGACCAGGGTGAAGAGCTCCGATCCCACCTGCTCGTCGACGAGGTTCGCGAACAGCGACCTCCCCTTCTGGACCGCGTCCGCGGAGAGAGCCCCCGCCAGCACGCCGAGGAACGACATCGCGGCGAACTGATCGAGGATGACGGGGACGCGGACGGTGGCGGGCTTGGTGGCGCCGAGCATCCGCGCCCCCCGCTCCACCGCCTCGTCGGCGAGCGCCTCCCAGTCGAGCTCGTCCAGCCCGCGCGCGATCCGGTACGAGGATCCGGTCTGGGTCTCGTCGCCCTCGACCGCGAGGGTGACGGCGAGGCACCACGCGTCCGTCCGCCGATACTCGGCCTCGACGCCGGTCGTCGACGCGATCGCGACCCGCGAGACCGCGTCGCCGACCTGCGCCTCGTCGATCTTGGTGACCCTCGGATCGCGGGAGATCGCGCGGGCCTCGAGGTCGAGGGCCAGGCGCGTCTTCTCCTCGGTCGGGACGGCGGCCGACGCTTCCCGGAACAACTCCGGGATCGGGGTCCACGATGCCGGTCCCGGCAGCACGTTGTGCTCATCCGCCGCGGCGAGCACC
>JALZDC010000014.1 GCA_030862755.1 Actinomycetota bacterium | reverse complement strand
CACCGTGCCCGCGTGCTAGAACCCCTCCGGGCAGGGCGAGTCGTCCGGCGGCGTGAGCGCCTCGTGCCGCGGGAACTCGGCGTCCTCGGGGATGATGCCCGCCTGCTGCACGAGGTCGAAGACCGGGCGCTCGCCCTCGATCCACTCATCCGTCAGGTACGGGCTCTCCACGAACCAGTCGAACGTGTTCGAGAAGTAGTCCTTCATGAACTGCGCCTCGGACTCGTCTTCGACCGCGAAGTGCTGCGGGTACGTGTCGATGATCTCGTCCCGGTGCTCCGCCCATTGCACCATCGCGCAGTCCCAGACCTCGAGGAAGAACGCCGCCGCATCGGGGTTCGCGTCGAACCAGGCCGCTCGCGAGACGAACGCGTTGCTCAGGACTCCCTCGTGTCCAGGCACGATGTTCTCGCCATACAGTTGCGATGCGGCCTTCCCGTCGTACATCACGGTCAGGTCGCCGGAGGCCATGTCCGGGATCACCTGCGTCGGGTCGAGGATCCCCGCGCAAGCCTCGCCCTCCCTGAGGAGATTCGGGATCACCTGGTAGTCGGCCGTGACGATCCCGATGTCCTCCGAGTTCTCGCCGACCTCTCGACCGTCCAGCTCGGCGATCAGTGAAGCCCAGATGATCGTATTGCCGGTCACGGACTCGGAAGCGATGTTGCAGTCCGCGGGGAAGTCCGCGGCCGTCTGGTACTCGGGGTTCGCGGTGACCAGGACGTCCTTGTTCATGTTGAACTGACCGAACGTGACCGTCTCGATGCCTTGTTCCTCGAGGAGCGGCGTTTCGTAGGTCCCGGTCGAGATCACGTCGGCGTGACCACCGGCGAAGGTCGCGAACTCGTCCCAGGTGGCGAGCTGGATGATCCGGAACCCGGACTCCTGCTCCATCGCCTCGAGGATCCCCTGGTCCTTCACCCAGTCCCACGCGGGATCCGGCGCGAAGGTGAAGCGGATGATGTTGCTCTTCTCGCCGTCGCCTCCACCACCACCGCCGCCGCCTCCGCCGTCGTCGCCGCAGGAAACGGCCAAGAGTGCGCTCACGGCCAAGAGTGCAACGCTGCGAAGCAACCTGCTACCGCCCATTCGAAGCCCCTCCCCTGTAAGGCCCGATCAGGTGACGCACTCTATAGAATATGCGAATCCTTGTCTAGGCAAGACGAGCCCCGCTCCGTGACACCTCGCGAAACGGCCCTCGCGGGCCGGCGCGCGCACCTACGAGGTCTCGTGTTGTGCGCTCTTGGAGTCCTCGTGATCAGCCCCGACGCCCTGATCATCCGGACCGTCCGCACGGACGCGTGGTCGACGGTGTGCTGGCGCGGGATCTTCACCGTGGCCGGGACGCTCGTGATGCTCACGCTCCTCTCGCCCGGCCGAGAGCCCCGCGCGTTGCGACCGACACGCCCCCACTTGTTCGCCGGAGCGCTGTTCTCGGTCGCGAGCGTTGCTTTCGTGTCCGCGCTGGATCGGACCGACGCGGCGAGCGTGCTCGTGATCATCGCCGCAGGGCCGCTCATCGCCTCGGTGCTCGGCCGCCTGTTCCTCCACGAACCCGCGCACGCTCGAACCTGGCTCACCGGTGGCGTGGTGGTGATGGGCCTCCTCGTGATCTTCGGGGGAAGCCTGGGACGCGGTGACCTCGACGGCGACCTGCTGGCGTTGGCCGGCGCATCGTGCTTCGCCGGCTATCTCACGATCTCCCGAGCTGCCCGCCCCGCGGACATGACCCCGGCGATCGCGATCGGCGGAGCCGGGGCAGCGCTCGCCGGGCTCGTCGCCGGCGCCGACCTCACGATCGGCATCGGCGACCTGCTCCTCCTCGCTCTCCTGGGGGTGGTGATCCTGCCGGTGTCGCTCACGTTGATCACGCGAGCGACCCATCACCTGCCGGCGCCCGAGGTGAACCTGATCGCGCTCCTGGAGACCGTCCTGGGGCCGCTCTGGGTGTGGCTCGCGATCGACGAGGAACCATCGCCCGAGGTGCTCGCCGGCGGTCTCCTCGTGGTCGGCGCCGTCACGATCCACTCCATGCT
>JALZDC010000443.1 GCA_030862755.1 Actinomycetota bacterium | reverse complement strand
AAGCTCGCTTCGCTGTACAAGTGACATGGCTCTCCCCCCGCGAGCCTGCGGACCTGCAGGCCTGCCCGTTCGGCCGTCGCTCGCTGGCCGGTCACCTCAGCTTCCACCCTCGCCCCGATCCCGATCTGGACGACCACCCACACGATGACGAGGATCGAGGCGCCGGCTGCCGCGACGATCCGGATCGGGTCGGTTCGGCCACGATCTCGGATCCCGGCGACGATCGAGTCGAGACCGGATCCCGCCGGAACGGAGAGCAGCGCCAACGCGGGCAGGAGGAACCTCGGGGCCTGTGCGTCGGTGAACACGACGTACTCGGCGGCCAGAGCGAGCCCCCCGGCCGTCGGGACCACGATGGAGGGCAACAGGCCTGCTCGGCTGGAGGCGCGGACGCCCAGGAGGACGAGGCTCGCCAGCCCGAGCAACCAGAGCGATCCGGAAAGCGGGATGTCGGGGGCCTCGACCGGACCGATCGACGGCCCGTCGCTGAGCGCGAGGTACTGGCGCGCGTTCTCGAACAATGACCATCGTCCCGTGTGGCCCAGCCGGGCGGCAGCCGCGAAGGCCTCTCCCGGCGACCCGAATCGTGCGGTCATCTCCACCAGCCAGGGTGCCCACCCGGCGGCGAGGCCCAGCAGGAGATGGATGGTCCACGAGACGGTCGCGCGACGAACGGCGATCGGCAGCAGAAGGAGGGCAGCGGCCAGCACCACGGCGTCGAGCGGACGGATCAAGGCCGAAAGCGCGACGAGGCCGCCGGCGATGAGTTCGTCGTAGCGACCCTCGCCTCGCGCGAGCCGGTGGGCGAGGACGGCGGTCGCAGCCACCGCGATCGATGCCAACCAGAGGTTCGGCATGAGCTCCGATCCGTAGAAGAGAGTGGGCCACGCTCCGGCGAACAGGAGCGCCGCCGCCGCGGCGCCGAAGCCGACGACCGGGGCCCACGCACGGAACGACGCGGTCACGGCCGCCGCGGAGGCGACGATCAGGAAGAAGCGAAGCTGCAGGAGGGAACCGCCGAGCTGGAGAACCGGGATCGCCAGGAAGGTGATGCCCCGCGCACGGGACGGCACGAATGGCAAGGGCTCGGCGCCGGGCGCGACCTGCGACAGATAGATCGCCTCGTCCCAGCTCGGCGGCCGATCGAGGGAGAACGCCACCAGCTGCGCGATCAGGTAGCCGACGCCGACGAGGAGGATCAAGCGTCGCGCCCCGGTGATCTCTGGGTCACTCGGAAGGTTCATGCGCGCAATCCTGCCCTACGGAGACGGTGAACGCGTGCGATGGGCTCCCAGGATGCGCCTGCCTCGCCCGTTCGGCTGACGCCCTCCCGTCTCCCTCACGCCGGTCGCCCTGTTCCTCGCGATCGAGTTCCTTGACGACGAGTTGGTCTTCGGGATCCGCGAGGCCGCCTGGCCCCTCGTCCGCCTCGAGCTCCCGTTCTCCTACCTGCAGATCGGCATACTCCTGTCGATCCCCGGGCTCGTCAGCACCATCGTGGAGCCGAGCCTCGCGCTGCTCTCCGACACCGGTCACCGGCGTCGCGTCGTGCTCAGTGGTGGTGTCACGGTCGCCCTCGCGCTGCTCCTGATCGCGTCGGCCCCGGATCCTGCTCACGGCGTCGCGCATCCGGTTCCCGCCTCCGCATCCCGAGATCGAGGATCTCCGCGCGGCTCTTCGCGGCGCGCTCGAGGCCATTCGGATACCACGGGTCCGCCGGTGGTTGACGCTCGTCCAGCTGACGGACCTGCTGGGAGATGTCTTCCTGGGATTCGCGGGCCTCTATCTGGTCGATGTCGGAGGGGCCTCCCCACAGCTCGCGGCGCTCGGCGTGGGGATCCTCATCGCCGCCTCGCTCCTCGGCGACGCCCTCCTCCTGCCCGTCCTCGAGCGGATCGACAGCCTCCGGTACCTACGCTGGTCGGCTTCGGCCGCTCTCGTCACGTACGCGGCCTTCCTCCTCGTAGGGTCGGTCCCGGCGAAGTGGTCCTACTGGTCCCGATCGGGCTCCTCCGGCGGGGTGGTACTCGATCCCACAGGCACGCGTGTACTCCGCGCTCCCCGAACGAGTGGCATCGCCGTGGCGATCGGCGCCCCCGCCGACCTGGTCGGATCGCTCCTTCCACTCGCGATCGGCGTCGGGGCGCAACGTCTCGGATTGGGTGCTGCGATGTGGCTCCTGCTCGCCGCCCCGGTTGCCCTCCTCACCCTGCTCCCCACGAGCCGTCCTCGGGACGGATGATCAAACGGCCTGCCAGGCCTCCACGACCGGATGATCCTTGGGCTGCGGCCCTGCCTGAGCGGCGCCTCCCGGCGATCCGAGGCCGGTCGTCTCGAACCACTCCGCGTTGACGGCTGTGAACTGCTTCCACTCCCCCGGCAGATCGTCTTCGGGGAAGATCGCGGTCACCGGACAGACGGGGACGCATGCGTCGCAGTCCACGCACTCGTCGGGATGGATGTAGAGCATCCGTGGGCCTTCGTAGATGCAGTCGACCGGACACTCGTCCACGCAGGCCTTGTCCTTCACGTCGATGCAGGGTTCCGCGATCACGTACGCCATGTCATCACTCCCTCGCCACCACCCTACCCGAGGAGTCGGAGGGCAAACCCGACGCCGGCCCGTCCGCCGTGTCCGGTAGCATCGATCAAGCGCATGAGCACGATCCCAACCGTCGCATCCCTCCTGAACGGACACCCCGTCGAGGACGGTCCGGGAGGCACGCTCAGGATCCAGAACCCCACTCACCTCGACGAGGCGGTCGCCGAAGCTCGCCTCGGCGACGCGACCACATTCCTGGAAGCCTGCCGGGAGGCGAAGGCGGCGCAGCCGGGATGGGCCGCGATCCCTGCGCCGACTCGAGGGCGGGCCATCCAGCACCTCGGGCGCCTCGTCGAGGAGAACTTCGAGGCACTGTCGCAGCTCATCACGCGCGAGATCGGCAAACCGATAAGGGAAGCGCGCGGCGAGGTCCAAGAAGTCGTCGACACGTGCAACTTCTTCTTGGGCGAGGGCCGGCGCCTCTACGGCCAGACCGTGCCCTCCGAGATGCCCGACAAGCAGCTGTTCACCTTCCGCACGCCGGTGGGAGCGGCAGCGATCGTCACCGCCGGGAACTTCCCGGTCGCGGTTCCTTCGTGGTACATCGTGCCCGCCCTCGTCTGCGGGAACACGATCGTGTGGAAGCCAGCCGAGTACACGCCGGCGACCGCAGTGGCGTTCGCCCAGCTGATCCTGCACTCCGGCATCCCGACGGGCGTCTTCCAGCTCGTTCTGGTCGAGGGCCCACGGGCGTTCCAAGGCATCGAGCGCGCCCTCGACGAGCAGGTGCTCGACAAGGTCGGGTTCACCGGGTCCTCCGAGGTGGGCCGACGGATCGGCGAGCTCTGCGGACGGCACCTACAGTCGCCGTGTCTCGAGCTGGGCGGCAAGAACCCGCTCGTCGTGATGCCGGACGCCGACCTCGATCTGGCCGTCGAGGGCGCGCTTTTCAGCGGTTTCGGAACCGCCGGCCAGCGCTGCACGTCGCTCGGCACAGCGATCGTGCACCGAGACGTCCACGACGATTTCATGGCGCGGTTCTCGAAGGCGGTGATGGATGCTCCGATCGGCGACCCGACACGGGACGTCCTCTACGGCCCGATGATCTCGGCGCGGTTCTGCGACCGGTTCGAACGCTGGCTCGAGCTGATCCGTCCCCACCACTCCGTCGCCGGGTCGGACGGGATCGGCCGCATCACGTCGGCGAACCCGCGAACGGGCTTCGTCGGCGATCCTGAGGCAGGCTTGTTCTACCACCCGGTGATCGTCGGCGGGGTCACGATCGACGACGACCTCTACCGGACGGAGACGTTCGGCCCGATCGTCGGCGTCGCTTCGTTCGACACGTTCGACCAAGCGATGGAGCTCGCGAACGCGCACGGATACGGGCTGTCGAGCAGCATCTACACGAACGACCCGCTCCACGTCTTCCACTTCCGCGACCGGATCTCGGCCGGGATGGTGAGCGTGAACAACTCGACGTCGGGAGCCGAGGCGCATCTGCCGTTCGGGGGCAACGGACGCTCTGGCAACGGGAGTCGGCAGTCGGGGCTGTGGGTGCTCGATCAGTTCACACGCTGGCAGGCGATGAACTGGGATTACTCGGGCCATCTGCAGAAGGCGCAGATGGACACCGAAGAGCTCGACGTCGTTCCGGGGTTCCGGCTCGCGGCCGGCGATTGAGCCCCGGATCTCATCGAGCCGCATCGGGGTCGGGCTCGGCGAGGCGGTCTCGGCGTCTCGCGAAGAGCACCTTCGCGGCCAGGACGGCCCATCCTCCCCCCGCGGCGACGATCGCCGCCGTCACCATCGGCGCCCCCCGCATCGCGAAACCGGCCCGTGCGATCACGAGCCCGGCAACCGTGACGGAGGCGGCGCCCAGCGCCGGAGCGAACGCCACCCGCTCGACCCACGGCGCGCGCAGCAGTGAAACGCTCCATCCGATCCCGCAGACGAACAAGAGCAGCACCAGGCCCAACGTCGTCGCGACCAGATCGCGGCTCGGTGGGCGCGACGGCATCGCGCCGACCGGGACGTCGGCGGTTGGTGTAGGGCCTCGCGCGAGCAACACCCCTGGGCCGATCTCCCACTCCGGATGTCGATGGAGAACCCTCCCGTAGAACTGGTGGAACGGTTGGAGCACCAGCACGATCGAGTCGGGCCCCCGATAGGGTCCGATATGGGCCCAGTACGTGGTGGCGACGTTGTCGAACTTCAGCTGCGTCGGTCGGCTGGTCTTCCTGCCTGCGAGCAGCTCCTCGGGGTCGCCGAGATACACGACCGTGCGAGAGACGAGCGGTCCGGGAAAGACGGCCCGGATCCGGCGGAACGACTGGAGCATCCCGAGGCTAGGCGTGTGCTCGGCTCCGTCAACCACGACGATCACAGGCGCATCGGCTCGCACCTGGATCAGGTAGTTGGCCGCCGTCCGAAGGACAGCATAGGTCTTCGGTTCCATCATGGGCTGGGCCCCCTCGAGCCCGTCGGCGGCGTTGTCGGTGCTCCACCACATCCCGGCGATCGCGAT
>JALZDC010000418.1 GCA_030862755.1 Actinomycetota bacterium | reverse complement strand
ACCGGAGCTCGCCGAGCGACGGCCCGCGTGGGGTGGCGGAACGAGGAACTTCACGTCGATCTTCCTGGAGCCGCTCCTCGCGGATCAGATGGACTCCCTGTTGCGCGACCCGATCCCCGGTCTCCCTGAGGACGTCCGGGAGCGGATCCTCGAGCGGGCCGAGGGGATCCCGTTCTACGCGGTCGAGACGGTCCGGATGTTGATCGACCGCGGGATCCTGGTCCGCGAGAATGGCGCGTTCCGCCTCGAAGGTTCCGTCGACACCCTCGAGGTGCCCGAGTCGCTCCAGGCCCTGATCGCTGCGCGCCTGGACGGGCTCGATCCGCAGGAGCGGCGGCTCCTGCAGGACGCCGCCGTCCTCGGCCGGACCTTCACCCTCCAGGGGCTGGCGGCGATCACCGGCCTGCCGGAGGACGAGGTCACCCAGCTCCTGAACGCGCTGGTTCGGAAGGAGGTCCTCTCGATCTCGATCGACCCGCTCCTGTCCGACCGGGGACAGTACGGATTCCTCCAGGACCTGGTCAAGAAGGTCGCCTACGACACGATGTCGAAACGCGAACGCAAGTCGCGTCACCTGGCTGCCGCCTCGTACCTCCGCTCCGTGGTCGATGAGGACGAGATCGTCGAGGTCATCGCGTCCCACTACCTCGATGCCTACCTCTCGGCCCCGGACGACGAGGATGCGCCGGCGATCAAGGCGGATGCGCTCGAGACGCTCGTGAAGGCGAGCGATCGAGCGGCGTCGCTCGGTGCCAACGAAGAGGCGCAGCGGTACGCCGAGCGGGCGATCGAGCTGAGTGACGAGCCGATGACGACCGCGGAGCTCCACGAGCGTGCCGGTGCGCTCGCGGCGGAACGAGTGGACACGATCGCCGCAGAACACTTCAGGCGTTCGATCGAGATCTTCGAGTCTCAAGGAGCGACGCATCCCGCGGCACGCGTGTCGGCCAGGCTGGCGGAGCGGATGTGGGACGGAGGGCGACTCCAGGAGGCGCTCGATGTGATGGATCGCGCCTTCGACGTGCTCGCGACCGAAGCGCAAGACGAGGATCTCGCGGCGCTCGCCGCGCAGCTCGGTCGCTTCACGTTCTTCGCCGGCGATCCCGAGCGCGCGAACGAGCGGATCGAGAAAGCGCTCCTGATCGCCGAAGCGCTCGATCTGCCCGAGATCCTCTCGCAAGCCATGACGACGAAGGCGCTGATCCTCTACTCGCTCGAGAGGCCGAAGGAGGGTATGGCGCTGCTCGGCACGGCCCTCCACATCGCCCTCGAGCACGACAAGCCGTCGGCCGCTCTGCGTGCATACAACAACCTCGCCGACCTCACCCAGAACGGCGATCGCTACGCCGAAGCGACGCGATACCTCGATGAAGGTCTCAGCCTGGCTCGTCGGGTCGGCAACCGGTATTGGGAGTCCATCCTCCTCGGGTTCGCGTATCCGAGATTCGCCATGGGGAGATGGGACGAGGCCGCCGCGATGTTAGGCGAGCTTCCGCCCGAGTGGTTCTCGCACCTGCGCGCGGCGTTCAACCAGGGATACGTCGCCACGGGCGTGATGCTGAACATCCACCGCGGCAACATCGAGGAAGCCGTCATCCACCTCAAGCGATTCGCGGGCCTCTCGACGTCGGCCGATCTCCAGGAGAGAACGGAGTACGCCGCCGCGAAGGCGAATCTCCTCCTTGGGCAAGGGGACGGCGAGGGAGCCCTACGCAATGCTGAGGAAGCGATGGAAGGCCAGCGATCTCTCTCGCTCTCGGATCATCGCGTGAAGGAGGCGGTCGTCACCGCCGTCGAGGCCGCGATGCTGCTGGGGGATCTGAAGAGGGCCGAGTCCATCCTCGATGTCTTCCGGTCCCTCCCGACCGGTCGCCGAACGCCTTTCCATCAGGCGCAGTCGATGCGGCTCGGGGCGAGGCTGGCTGCCTCACGAGGCAATCCGGACGGCGTCGAGGCGGGGTTCAAAGGAGCGATCGGGTTGTTCAGAGAGATGGCGTTCCCGTTCTGGATGGCCGTGACGCTCCTCGAGCACGGGGAGTGGCTGACACGTCGGGACCGATCGGACGATGCCACGGCATCACTCATCGAGGCGCGGGAGATCTTCGAACGTCTGGATGCGCGGCCCTGGCTGGAGCGCCTCGAGCGCGTCGGTGAGCCGGAAGCGGCCGCCCGCTGACGGCCCGCTGTTCCTTCGTCTCTCGGGTTCGCGCTCACCTTTCCGCGAGGATCAGCTGAACGAGCTCGAGGTGCGCTCCGAGGAAGTGCGGGGGGAGGTACCGACCGCGAACCCGCGCCCGCGCCGCATGGCCGATCGCCTGCGCGAACCCCACGTCGCGGATCAGTGAGGAGACTGCTTGGCCCAAGGCCTTTCGGTCGACCGCGTTCACGAGAAGCCCGCTCCGCCCGTCCACGATCTGCTCCTGGATCCCACCGACACGGCTGCCGACGACCGGCCGCCGCTTCCACATCGCCTCCGCGACGGTGAGCCCGAATCCCTCGGCCAGGCTCTTCTGCACGACGACCTCCGCCTGCCGCTGCAGCGCGTTCACGACGATGGCGTTCTCGAGGCGGTCCTCCACGGGGAGGCTCAGGACGTGCACGGCGGCCCGCTGCCGAGGCGGCAGCCGGCTCCACGCCGCGACGTTCTCGGCGAGTACCTCTGCCCCCTCGGGATCGTCCGCGACCGAGGATGTTGCTGGCCCCACGAGCAACAGGTGGGCGTCCAGGTCGCGCCGCACGTGTCGCGCGAAACCGTGGAGGACCCCGACGTGGTCCTTCAGGCGGTCCCAGCGGGACACCTGCACGACGAGCGGCGCGTCCACCGGCGCAGGTGCCTCCTCGACGGCGCTCGCGCGGCGGCTCACCGTCACGTCGCCGAGGTCGGGGAGCGCCAGGTGGACCTCCTTCTTCGGCTGGAAGGTCGAGAGCACACCGGCGGTGCCCAAGACGGCGTCGATCGCGCCCGGCTCGAGCTCGACGTTCTTCCCGGAGGTCGGATCGATGCAGGGAGGGATCACCCTCGCCTTGCGGCGGGCCAGTCCTTCCCAAATGTAGCCCCGGCGGGAGAAGACGTATGCATGCGCAGGCTCGACCTCCCCGCGGAGGAAGTCCCACGCCGATCGCGCGACGTCGGTGGGCGTGTCGACGCCCACGTGGCAGACCCACACGACGCGCAGTCCCGCGTCGACGAGCCGTCCCGCCAGGCCCGACGTCTGGGGATCGTGGAGGACCGCAACGTCCCCCGGCCGAACCAGATCCAGGAGTGGGGTGAGCTCTCGCTTGATGACTCGGAGGTATTCCTCTCGCTCCCCGTGCTCCAGCGGCCCGCCGTCCCCGAGTGAGCCGTGGAGCCTGTTGTGGATGCGCTTCGTCACACGGAAGAAGTCCTGGTCGCCCTCGAGGACCATCCAGCGGCAGCTGATCCCACACTCGGCCACGTACCCGAGCAACTGGTGCAGGAGCTCGGCCACGCCCCCGCCCTCGGAAGTGGAGTTCACGTGCCAGAGGGTGTGTCCCTCGAGCTGGTCGGCGACGGCCGCGCCCGCTCTGCGGAACCGGTCCAGATGGGCCGGTCGCGCGAGCCCTTCCAGCGTGGCGATCGATCGGGGTCGGAAGGCCACTTCTCGCAGGGTTCCCTCCTCTCGGTCCAGCGGATGATGACAGGCCTCCCGCTCGGGGTGATGGAAGGATGGGAAAGTGGAGGAGATGGACACGTGGGACGCGATCAGGTCGCGGCGCAACGTCCGCCGGTTCGGAGATCGGCCGATCCCGCAAGACGACCTCGACCGGATCGTGGCGGCGGCGGCCCTCGCGCCCAGCTCGATGAACGAGCAG
>JALZDC010000145.1 GCA_030862755.1 Actinomycetota bacterium | reverse complement strand
CGGGCCCCGGGATCGTCGTCCGTCGAGCTCACCCCGGCGAGCGCCTCGTCACCCTGGACGACCTGGAACGGGAGCTCGTCGACGAGGACCTGCTGATCTGCGACCTGGAGAAGCCGGTGGCGATCGCCGGCATCATGGGGGGGCGGACGTCGGAGGTCTCGGAGTCCACGACCGACGTCCTCATCGAGAGCGCCTCCTTCACGAGGACGGGGATCATCAGGACCGCGCGTCGCCTCGAGCTGCACTCGGAGGCATCGCACCGTTTCGAGCGAGGCACCGACCCCGAGGGCGTCGACCGGGCCGCCCGCCGGTGCGCGGCGCTGATCGCTGGTTGGACCGGCGCGCGCGTGCTCACCGGCGCCGCGCAGGCGGGCGGCCCGCCCGAGCGCCGATGGGTCTCGATGCGCGCCTCCCGCGCGACCGCGCTCCTGGGCTATCCCGTCTCCTCGTCGGACGCGGCGGGGGTGTTCGATGCGCTCCGCATGACGCATCGGGACGGGTCGGACGTCGTCGAGGTCGAGGTCCCCGGCTACCGGATGGACGTCGAGCGAGAGGTGGATCTGATCGAAGAGGTGGTTCGGATCCAAGGATACGAGAGGGTGGGGGCCACGATCCCGCGGTCGCCGGACCCCGGAGGACTGCCGGAGGGATACGCCTTCGCCCGCCGCGTCCGGGATGCGCTGGTGCGCGAGGGTTTCCGTGAAGCCAAGCCGCTCCCCTTCGTGTCCGAGGACGAGCTCGCTCTCATGGGGGATCGGGGGGCGATCCCCCTCGCGAACCCGCTCCGTGCCGAGGAAGCGTGGCTCAGGACGCACGTGCTGCCCGGACTGCTCCGCACGCTGGCGAGGAACCAGCGTTTGGATTCGGGGTCCGTGTCCATCTTCGAGGTGGGCATCGTCTTCCGGCCGGCCGATCCCGTCGAAGAGCGGCGGCAGGTGGGACTCTTGATGTGCGGTGCGGCCGGCGAGGGCTGGACGGCCGACGCTCGAGCGTTCGACGTGTTGGACGCTCGGGGCGCGGTCGAGGCGCTCTTCGAGGATCTGGGGGTCGAGGGATGGACGCTGGGCGAGTCGCTCGGTGAGCCGTTCCATCCCGGGCGGTCGGCTCGCATCCTCCTGGATGGCCGTCCCGTCGGGATCATCGGCGAGCTTCATCCGCGGAGGGCATCGGCCCTCGACACCGAAGGGCGCGTCGCCGTCGCTGAACTCGATCTCGAACCGCTGGAGACGGCGGCCTCCAGGGATCTCCGGCTGGTCGAAGTACCCCGCTACCCGCCTGTCCGCCGGGATCTCGCATTCGTGGTCACGGAGGAGGTGCCGGCCGGCGCGGTCCAAACGGCGCTGGAGGCCGCCGGCGGAGAGCTGCTGGATCGTGCAGTGCTCTTCGACGTCTTCCGGGGCGAAGCCGTCCCCGACGGTCGCAAGAGCCTCGCGTTCGCTCTCGAATTCCGGGCTCCAGACCGCACCCTCACCGACGATGAGGTCGAACCGGTGATCGACACCATCGTCGAGCGGCTGCGCGCCGAGCTCGGGGCCGAGCTCCGCGCGTGACCCCGAGCAGCGAAGCAAGGCGTCCCATAGACTCCGACGCGATGCGCCACTACCTGAGCGTCGACGACCTCTCCACGACGGAGCTGCCTCAGATCCTCGAGCTCGCGGCCGAGCTGAAGGCTGACCCACCCCTGCACAGGCAGGCGCTCTCGGGGCGCTCGATCGCCCTCATCTTCGAGAAGCCATCGACCAGAACGCGCGTGTCCTTCGAGGTCGGTATCGCCGAGCTCGGCGCGCGGGCGGTCGTCCTTTCTTCGGGCGACCTTCAGCTCGGTCGTGGAGAGACGATCCAGGACACCGGCCGAGTCCTGTCCCGCTACGTGGACGCGATCGTCCTCCGGACGTTCGAGCAGGAACGGCTGGAGGTTCTTTCCACCACGTCCACCGTGCCGGTCGTCAACGCGCTCTCGGACTTCGAGCACCCGTGTCAGGCGCTCGCGGACCTCTTGACGATCCGCGAACAGCAGGAACAGCTCTCGGGCCGAGTGCTCGCCTACTTCGGGGACGGTAACAACGTGGCGCATTCCCTGCTGCTCGCCGGGACGAAGGCGGGGATGACCATCCGGGTCGCGACCCCGCCCGGCTTCGAGCCGATCCCGCAGGTCGTGCACCGTGCGGAGGAGATCGCGGCCGAGACGGGTGGCGAGGTCGAACTCACGCACGATCCCGAGTCAGCCGCGATCGGAGCGAACGCGCTCTACACCGATGTTTGGACCAGCATGGGGCAGGACCTCGAGACGGACGAGCGCGCGCTCGTGTTCCCCAGCTACCAGCTGAGTCAGAAGCTCGTCGACCTCGCGGATCCCGAGGTCATCGTGCTCCACTGCCTCCCCGCGCACCGGGGCCAGGAGATCACCGACGAGGTGATCGACGGACCGAGGTCGGTCGTGTGGGATCAGGCCGAGAACCGGCTCCATACGCAGAAGGCGCTGCTGCTTCGCCTGTTCGGCGTAGCCTGAGGGGATGCCCCGGGCGAACGACGCAGTCGAGGCGATGCTCACCGAATACGCCGACCTTCTGTCGATCCTGTTCGACGATCCCTACAAGCCGCGGGCCTACGAGAAGGCCGCGCGCGCGGTGGGTGGCTACCCCTTGGATCTCGAGGGCAAGGACCTGTCCGAGGTCCTCAAGATCCCTTCGGTGGGCCGCTCGATCGGGGAGAAGATCGAGGAATTCCTCGCTACCGGGGCCATGGGCGAGCTCGAGACGCTCCGGGAGAAGATCCCGTCCGGCGTCCGAGACATGATGTCGATCCCCGGGCTCGGCCCCAAGAAGGCGATGGTGATCTACCGGGACCTCGGAGTCGGCTCCATGGACGAGCTCGTGGCGGCGATCGAAGACGATCGGGTGGCGGCGCTCCCGAGGTTCGGACCCAAGACCCAGGAGAACATCGCGCGAGGGATCGGCCAGCTGCGGTCCGCCGGCGGCCGGGTCAAGATCGACCTCGCGCTCGGCGTGGCGGAGGTCTTCATCGACGTCCTCTCGGCCCTGCCGCAGGCGCGCCGTGTGGCCTACGCGGGCTCGCTTCGACGCATGAAGGAGACGATCGGCGACGTGGATCTCCTCGTGGCCGGGTCCGACGCTCCAGCCGTCATGGACGCGTTCGTGACGCACCCGTCCGTCTCCCGCGTCCTCGCGCACGGCGACGCGAAGTCCTCGATCCTGACCGAGCTCGGGCCCCAGGTCGATCTCCGGGTCGTCCCCGAGGATGCGTGGGGGGCCGCGATGATCTACTTCACCGGCTCGAAGCCACACAACATCCGGATCCGCGAGATGGCCGTCCGGGCGGGCCTGAAGCTGAACGAGTACGGCCTCTTCGACGCGAAGAGCGGCGACCTGCTCGCCGCGAAGACCGAGGAGGACGTCTACGGCCGGCTCGACATGGCCTACATCGAGCCAACCCTCCGCGAGGATCGTGGCGAGGTCGAGGCGGCGTTGGCCGGCGAACTCCCGAGGGTGCTGACCGAGAAGGATCTGAAAGGGGATCTGCACACCCACACCAACCTCACCGACGGGCTCGCTAGCCTGGAGGAGATGATCGCCCGGGCGGCGGACCTGGGGTACTCGTACTTCGCGATCACCGATCACGCCCCGAACCTGTATATGCAACGGATGACCGACGACAAGATCCTCGCCCAGCGGGCGCGCGTGAGGAAGCTGCAGTCGAAGTTTCCGAAGATGACGCTGCTTCACGGCACCGAGTTGAACATCGATCCGGACGGGGACGTCGACTGGGATGGAGACTTCCTGGCCAGCTTCGACCTCACGATCGCCTCCGTGCACTCGCATTTCAATCAGTCTCGTGACGAGATGACCCACCGGGTGCTCCGCGCGATCGAGAACCCGTACGTGGACATCATCGGCCACCTCACCACCCGCCAGATCGGCAAGCGTCCGCCGGTCGACATGGACCTCGAGGCCGTATTCGAGGCGGCGGGTCGCACCGGGACGGCGTTGGAGGTCAATTCCCACCCGGACCGCCTCGATCTGTCCGACGAGCACGTCCTGTGGGCTCGGCGGCACGGCGTGCACTTCGCCATCGACACCGACGCGCACGCCGTGCCGCACCTGGATCATCGTCGCTTCGGCGTGGGCGTCGCGCAGCGGGGATGGCTCACCAAAGACGACGTGATCAATGCGTGGCCGCTCCGCAAGCTGCAGCGTTTCCTCGAGGAGGGGCGCCCGTGAGCCGCTCCCGTCTGCCAAGGTCCTTCTATTCGAGGGCCGCCACAGAGGTCGCGCCGGCCATGTTGGGAAACATCTTGGTGCGCGCGTTCCCGGACGGGACGCGGGCATCGGCGCGCATCGTTGAAGTGGAGGCCTACGGCCCGGATGACCCGGCGAGCCACGCGTTCCGCGGCCTGACGGGGCGGAACGCCGTCATGTTCGGACCGCCGGGGCATCTGTACGTGTACTTCACCTACGGCATGCACTTCTGCATGAATGCAGTCACCGGGCGGGCCGGTGAGGGGACCGCGGTGCTTCTGCGGGCCGGTGAGCCTCTCGAGGGGATGGAGCTGATGCGCTCGCGGCGAGGCCGAGAGCGCGTGCTCGACCTGTGTTCTGGCCCCGGGCGGTTCGCGCAGGCGTTGGGCGTGGCGCGCTCGGAGAACGGCGTCGACCTCGTCCGGGGTGAGGCTCTCTGGCTGGAGCGTGGTTCACGCTCCGAGCCGATCCGCACGGGGATACGCGTCGGGATCCGCGAGACGACGCGTTCCTGGCGTTACTGGCTGGAGGGGAACGCCTTCGTCTCCCGGGGGAGACCAGGTCCGCCTACGCCGAAGACGGGGACTTCTCGGGTTCGGTCCGCGACACCGTGATCGTCACGGTGCTCGTCTGGTACGCCTGCGTGCCGGCGGCCGGGTCCTGCAGGATCACCGTGCCGTTGGGCTGCGTCGAGGGCGCGGTGGTGACCTCGACGTAGAACCCGGCTTGGGTCAGCCCTTCGATCGCCAGCGACTCCGAGGTGCCGATCGTGGATGGGACGAGCACCCGCTGCAAGGTCGAGGGGGTCGTGCAGATCTTCGTCGGTTCGGTCTCTGCGATGAACTCCAAGGTCTGGATGTTCTGAGGGAGCGTGAATTGGTTGGGGAGGCAGTACGGCTGCTGCGTGGCATCGACGGCGACGGTGACGGATCCGACGTCGGGGTTCGGGAACTCCATCACCGGCAGACCCCGGGCCGCCTCGAGCATCAGGAGCCGCCAGATCTGTGCCGGCCAGGTCCCTCCGTAGACGGTGATCCGCGTACTCGGTGGCTCCATCCGGACCTGGCCTTGCGGATATCCGATCCAGACCGCCCCCACCATCTGCGGGATCGCGCCCACGAACCAGGCATCCGCGTGATCCATCGCCGTGCCGGTCTTGCCGATCTGGGGACGTCCGATGTTCGCGGCGGTCCCCGTTCCGTACAGCACTGCCTCGTTCAAGATCTCGTTCGCGACCGAGGTCACCCTCGGGTCGAGGACGCGTTGGGCGGCCCTGTCGGCCTTCCAGATGATCGCGCCCCGCGCGTCGGTGATCCGGGAGACGGGCACGGGATTGGCTCGGAGCCCGCCGGTCGCGAGCGTTCCGTAGGCCGACGCCATCTCGAGGGTGTTGACCTCGTTCGTTCCGAGGACCGCCGACAGGAGAGGCTTCAGCGGTCGGGACGGGTTGCTGACGCGCCGGCAACAGCGGAGCCCCATGCGCTCGGCCACCTCGACGACGGTCCTCGGCCCAAGGCGGTCGATCAGTTGCGCGTACACCGTGTTGACGGAGTGCACGGTGGCGGAACGGAGCGACATGGTGCCGAATCCGGCCCCCTCGGCGTTTGTGACGTCCCACGTACCTCCGCCCTCGAGGGGGATCTGCAGCGTCGAGGGGGCGGGGAAGTTCTCCCAGGCGGACAAGCCGCTCTCGAGTGCGGCCACGAGCGCGAACGGTTTGAACGACGACCCCGACTGTCGCCCGCTCCCGCCCGAGGCGGTCGCCAGGTTCACTCGGCCCGCGTCGCGATCCGCCCAATAGTCGCGTTGTTCTCCCCCCACCATCGCCAGGACGAAGCCGTTCCGAGGATCGAGGACGGTCACCGCGGCGGAGGGGTCGTCCGGGTAGGAGAGGACGGAGTCGACGGCGCGCTGGGACGCCTCTTGGACCAGTGGCTGGAGCGTCGTGTGGATCCGGAGACCTCCGGTGAACAGGAACCGGTAGCGGTCCTCGCGGGTCTCGCCGAAGGCGGGGTTGGTCAGGAAC
>JALZDC010000343.1 GCA_030862755.1 Actinomycetota bacterium | reverse complement strand
GCGTGAGGCCGACGAGCGCCGCGCTGCGGCGAACGGCGACGTGGTCACCTACGTCGTGAACCGCAACATCAACTTCACGAACGTGTGCTACGTCGGGTGCCGCTTCTGTGCCTTCGCCCAGCGGGAGGTCGATCCGGAGGCCTTCACGCTCACGCTCGGGGAGGTCGCCGATCGAGCCGAGGAGGCGTGGGCCGAGGGGGCGACCGAGGTGTGCATGCAGGGAGGGATCCACCCGGACCTGGCCGGCTCCTTCTATCTGGATCTCCTGGACGCCGTGAAGGCGAGGGTCCCGGGGATGCACGTGCATGCGTTCAGTCCCATGGAGATCCTGAACGGCGCCACGAAGATGGGTGTGTCGTTCCGGGAGTTCCTCCAGGCGTGCAAGGAGCACGGCCTGGGAACGATCCCCGGAACGGCCGCTGAGATCCTCGACGACGAGGTTCGGTGGCTTCTCACGAAAGGCAAGCTCCCCGCCGACACGTGGGAGGAGATCGTGCGAACAGCCCACGATGTCGGGATCCGGAGTTCCTCCACGATCATGTTCGGACACGTGGATGCTCCCCCTCACTGGGTGGCCCACCTGCGCCGGATCGCACGCATCCAGCAGGACACCGGTGGTTTCACGGAGTTCGTCCCGCTGCCGTTCATCCACCGGAACGCGCCCGTCTACCTGGCCGGTCACGCGAGACCAGGGCCTTCCTTCGAGGACAGCGTCCGCATGCACGCGGTCGCGCGGATCCTGCTCGACGGAGTTATCCACAACGTGCAGGTGTCGTGGGTGAAGCTCGGTATCGACGCGTGCATGGCGATCCTCGACTCGGGCGCGAACGACTTCGGAGGCACGCTGATGGAGGAAACGATCAGCCGGATGGCGGGTGCGAGATGGGGGATCCGGATGACGCCGGAGGAGTTCGACGATGCGATCCGCGCGATCGGTCGAACGCCGGCCGTTCGAACGACGACGTACGATCGGATCGAGATTAGAGCCCTCTCCTGAGCCCAACACGTCAGGCCACCTGACGGTAATGGTCATCTCGGCTGACGACAGAGTTTCTTCGCCGAAGGGGTTGCACTCGCGCTTCGGCTTGGGGACGATTGCATCTGATGAGGGTCGAGGCAGAGAACCACTTGAAATTCCCTCTTGCCAGGGAGGCGGTTCTTCCCTCAGAATCACACGTATGTGATTTGGGGGGGAGAGCAGCGTGCATCACTACATCCCATGGCAGGAACGGGCGAGGTGCCGGGACCACGACCCTGAGGTCTTCTTCCCCGAGAAGGGGGGATCGTCGAGGGAGGCCAAACGCATCTGCTCTGAGTGTCCCGTTCGGATCGAGTGCCTCAATTACGCGCTTCGTCGCGACGAGCGTTACGGCGTGTGGGGTGGGATGAGCGAACGGGAACGACGGCGCCTCAAACGGATGGCGTCGTAACCCAAGGACCCTTCGTATCCACGGAGGAAAGGGGGACGGGAATGGCAGCACGGAAGACAGCTGCACGGAAGAGGCCCGCGGCGAAGAGGTCCACCGCCGGGAAGAAGGCCGCGGCGACCAGGAAGAGGACCACTCGGAGGAAGACCGCCGGGAATAAGGCCGCTGCGACGAGGAAGAGGACGACGACTCGGAGGAAGAGCACCGCGAAGAAGTCGACCGCTCGCAAGCCGGCACGCAGGAAGAAGACGGCCGCTCGCAAGCCCGCACGCAGGAAGAGCACCGCGAAGAAGTCGACCGCTCGCAAGCCGGCGCGCAGGAAGAGCGCAGCCAAGAAGCGCTGAGCTCGAGCTCGTCGCGTCACGAAGGGGGGCGGAAACGCCCCCCTTCGAGTCTCTACAGCACCCGCTGTTAGGCTCCCGCCGCGCCCAGGCGTCCCACGCATGATCTCGCCCGCCACCGAAGCCGTCGCGTCGACCGGCACGTCGACACCCAGCGTGCTCGCGCTGATCGTGGTCGGCCCCGGCCCGATGCCTTGGCTGCGTGACTGCCTGCTCTCCCTAGCTCACCAGTCGTATCCGCGGGTCGGCGTTCTCGCCGTGGATGACGGAGCCGATGATCTCTCTCGTGACATGCTCCTCGGCTCGCTCGGGTCGCGGCGAGTGCTGAGGAACGAGCGGCGCCTCGGATCCGCTCGTGCCGTCCGCGCGGCGATGGAGCGTCCGGTCGCGAGGCGCGCGGACTTCGTCCTCCTCGTCGATCCTGCTGCGTCGCTCGACAGGGATGCGGTCGGCCGGTTCGTCGAGGCCGCGGTGGGGATCGGTGTCGAGGACGTCGGGATCGTCGGTGGCAAGATCGTCGATCGAGATCACCCGCGATCGCTCCGGGATATCGGGCGGTCCTCGGACCGATTCGGCCACCCTTCCTCGCCGCTGCAGCCTGGTGAGATCGACCAAGGGCAGTTCGACCGGGTGCTCGAGGTACTGTGCGTGTCGTCGGCCGCGATGTTGATCTCGCGTGACGTCTGTGAGCGAACCGATCTGTTCGACGAGCGACTCGATAGCGCGCATGCGGATCTGGATCTGTGCTGGCGCACACGCGTCGCCGGCTACCGCGTCCTGATGACACCGCTCGCTCGCGTGCGCCTCGCGGGAGGAAACCGAGAGGAGCGGCCGGGCGAAACGGCTCCCCGGGGCGGTCAGCGGTACGAGGAAGATCGTGCGGCCATCGCCGCGATGCTCAAGAACTACGGGCTGATCTCCCTGTCGTGGGTCCTGCCCTTCGCCTTCCTGCTCGGAGCCGGTCGATTCGTGTACCTCGCACTCGGGCGGCGATTCGAGGAGTCGTTCGACGTCGCGGCGGCATGGGGCTGGAACATCGCGCACCTGCCGGGCACCCTCGCTCGACGGTGGCGGGCGCAGAAAGCCCGCCGGGTCCAGGATCGCGCATTGCGTCGCTTCATGGAATCCGCAGGATTCCGATCGCCGCGCTGGCTGGTGACGGCAGAACGGATCCTGGAGGAGCAGCGCGCGATCGACGAGGCCGACGAAGGCGAGCCGATCCAGCGACGGCTCCGTGACAGGACGGCCTCCCTGGTGGGCTCCCATCCGGTGATCGTCGGGTCGTTCCTCGCGCTCGTCGTGGGCGCGGTCGCGGTGCGCGAGCTCGTCGGCGCGGGATCGCTGGCGGGTGGGGCCCTGCCCGCGTTCCCCGAGCGGGCGGGAGACCTGTTCGCGGAACTGGCCTCGTCGGTGCGATCGACGCCGCTCGGGGGGCAGCTCGCGCCGAGTCCGGCGGTGGGAGCTCTTGGGGTCCTCTCACTCGCGGGGCTCGGGGATCCCCTGCTCGCGCAGAAGGCGATCCTCGTGGCGGGACCCCCGCTCGCGGCCATCATCATGTACCGGGCGGCGGTTCGCCTCTCCGTCCGCCCGGGACCGGCGGTGCTCGCGGCCGCTTCCTACGGGCTCGGGGCGCTCACGCTCTGGGCCTTCTCGGACGGCAGGCTGGGACTGCTGATCGCGCTCGCCGTGTTGCCGGCGGTGGTCGAGCGGATCGAGTCGGCGTTCGCTCCGAAAGAGCCGCCGGGCAACAGGCCGCGCTTCGTCGCAGGGACGGCCGTCGCCTTCGCGGTCGGCGTCGCATCGTATCCGGGCGTCCTGCTCGCGATCTCCGTCCTCGTCGCGATCCGCGTGGCCTCGGGTCCCGTCCGAGCCCGTGGTTTCGCCCTGATCGCGGTCGCGACCATCGGCGCGGCCGTTCTCCTCTTCCCGTTCGTCCCCACGTTGCTCGCCGACGGGGGTCGCGCGCTCTCCTCACTCGTGGGGACGACGGAGTTGGATCGTCTGGCGAGGTTGTCGCTCGGACCTGGCCCCGGGACGTGGCCGGTGGCGGGGTTCCTCCCGATCGCGGCCGTTCTGGGGCTCGGCCTCGCCCGCGGCGAGTACCGGGGTCCGGCCACCCGAGCGGCGGTCGCCGGGGGCACCGGCCTCCTCCTCTCGTGGCTCTCCACGGCGAACTACCTTCCCGCCGGGCTCGCGAACCCGCCGGTATACGCCGCGCTGGCGGCCGTGTCGATGGCGAGCTTGATCGGGTTCGGTCTCACGTCGTTCAGCGGGTCTCTTCGGCTGGAGTCCTTCGGGGTCAGGCAGGTCGGCAGCGGGCTGCTCGCGCTGGTCCTCGGTGCGGGACTGCTCCTGCAAACGTTGGCAGTCATGGTGGGGACGTGGGGGGTCGGTCGGCCGGAGGACCGGATCCCACCCGCCTGGACGGTCCTCAGCGGCGCGTCCCAGGGGCCGTTGCGCGTCCTGTGGGTCACGGGGGATGGAGCGGATGGTCTTCCGCCGCCGGCTGGAGACCCGCAGCGCCGGCTCGAAGCCGGGGAGGCGACCATCCGGTACGCGCTGACGGACCGTGAGGGTGCGAGCGTTCTCGACACCGGACGTCCGTTCGCCGGACCCGGTCCGGAGCGCCTCGAGCTCGCTCTCGAGGAGGTCCTCGGAGCCACCACCCGGCATGGAGGCGCTCTTCTGTCGCCGTTCGGGATCCGTTTCATCGTGGCCGAGCGGGGTGCATTGCCTTCGGCCGCGAGGGAGGCATTCGACGCACAGGTCGACGTCGACCTCGTGCCCGCCACCGGTTTCGTGGTCTACCGGAACGAGGCGGCCATCCCTCCCGCGGCGATCCTCGAGACCGAGCCCGCCGACCGAGAGATCATGGGCATGGGCGAACCTTCCACGATCGTGATGTGGCGGCCGGTTCCCGCCGTCCCGCTCGAACGCGTATCGGGGGGATGGAACGGACCGCGACGGGCCGGGACCGTCTTCCTGTCCACCGAGTACGACGCGCAGTTGGAGCTCCAGGGGGCCTCGGCGGGACCGGAGGTCGCGTTCGGCTGGGCCACGAGCTTCCGAGCCGAGGGTGACCTCGTGCGGGTCCGACATGAAGGCGGGCTCCCGGCGCGGATCCAACTCGGCCTGCTCGCGCTGCTGTGGCTGGCGGCCCTCTGGGCCACGAGGAAGCCGGTGCCTCGATGAGGGCTTCCCGTATCCGGCGTGACCGAGGGCAGGCGCTGTTCGCCCTGGCATCGGCGGCGTTCTTCGTGGCGGCACTCGGGTGGTTCGATCGCACCGGGGTGCGCTCGCCGGCGAGCCTCGCGCCGGGCACGGCGCCGTCGGGGGCCTGGGTGTGTCCTCACGGCGGCGCGTCGGAGCTTTCGGTGGCGCTGTACCTCGCGAACCCGGGGGTCGCGCCGGTCACGGCGAGGATCACCGAGCTCGGCACGGACGCGGCCGAATCACCGGAGAGCTACGAGGTGCCGGCGAGGAGCACCCTGCGGATCGACCAGGTTCCCGATGATCGGGGCGCCAGCACCTACATCGAATACTTCGACGGCTGGATCGGGGCCGGATGGGTCTCCTCCACCGAAGAGGGGGTGGCGGCGGAGCCCTGCGCCGCCGATGCGGCGCGCGGCTGGTATCTGACTGATGGGACGACGCAGCTCCACGAGGAGGCCTACGTCGTCGTGGCCAACCCCTTCGCCGCTCCCGCCGTCATGGACGTCGCGCTCTATACGGCGGATCGGGCTCCCATCCGGGATTCGGAGTGGACGGACCTCGTGATCCCTGCCCGCCGGAGCAGGGCCCTGCATCTCAACACGAAGGTCGAAGGAGAGCCGGTCGTGGCGGTCACGCTCGAGGTCTCCGTGGGACGTGTCGTCGCCGCATCCGTGGGCGTGAGCGACCGGACCAAGGTCCGCAGCGCCCTCGGCTGGACAAGGCCCGCGTCCGGCGCGATCTTCCCGCTGATGCAAGGGTCGGGCCAAACGG
>JALZDC010000338.1 GCA_030862755.1 Actinomycetota bacterium | reverse complement strand
CTTAAGCCCCCGCCTCGATCTGGCGCTTCTGTCCTAGGGTCCCGTGACGGATGCCGAGCTGCGCGCCGCCGACGGCGTTCAGTCCGGCAGCCACGACACGACCGAGCGGTCCCCGGAAGGTGTAGGTCACCTCGTGGCGGAGCACGCTTCGGTCCCGAGGCAGCCGGCCGACCGATGTGTCGATCGTGGCATGGAGCGGACCGCGCAGCCGGATGGTGGCATGCGAGGGAGGCTCCCATCGGAGGATCTCTCCGCGCACCCTGACGCGGACCCCCATGAACGACATGACCACCGAGTAGGTGGAGCCGACGCGGAGCTCCTCCTCCGGCAGTCGCACGCTCACGACGTGACGTTCCCAGTGCGGGATGTTGGCGGGGTTGCTCACGACCTCCCACACCCGTTCGGCGGGTGCGTCGACCTCGACGGAGAACTCGGCTGTGCTCATGCGAGATCGACGCTGCCGCTGGACCAGCCGCGCCACCACACCAACCGAGACGGCGCGAGCCGGATCAACGCGCCGCCGTCGGGATCGATCTCGGCCGCGAGCGCGCGAGCCGTCTTCGCGCCGTTGCCGAGCGCCTCGAGCACGTAGATCGAGGCCGTGCCCTGCACCATCGCGCCGACCATGTCACGAGCGCGCCATGCGGCGGCCTCGTCGACGGTGAGCGCCGCCGGCGCGTCCGGTCCAGCCGCCGAGAGCGCGAGGCTCTCTTCCGGGAGGGAGACGTAGAGCGCGTGACCGTCCTCCCGCCACCGTACCGGCACGACGACCGGTCCGCGCTCACCCACGAGCGTCAGTGCGCCGTCGCCGGCGACCCTGAGGGACCGCCTCACCTCGCCCGGCAGCCGCGCCAGGGGATCATCGGCTTTCGTGGAGCGCCGGAAGGTCTCGTGCGACGTCGAGGCGCCGCCCCACCGCCCCCTCCCCTCCTGCACCCCGTCATCGTCGACGAGCGCCGTCCGCTCGAGCTCGATGCCGACGAACACCCTCCCTGGTGGCGTCCACGCGAACGGCACCTGCTTGGCGTCGAAGGCGTAGCCCGCGAAGAACCGCGCGTTCTTCTTGCTGAACGCGGCCGTGGCGCGCGCGATCGAGGTCGCCCCCGCCACGGCTGCCCCCCAGGTGTTGCGGTCGAGCGCGTCGTAGAGCTTCGCCTGACCCGTGAAAGAGACCGCCAGGTCGCCGTGGCGGACCAAGCCTGCCGCGGCGGGATCTGCCTTCCATGATCGAGTCTTCACCGACCGCCGGGAGGTGGTCAGCCACAGCCGGCCACCCGAGTACGCGAACACCAAGGGCGTGCAATGCGGGCCGCTCGGCGTGGACGTGGCGACGTGACAGAACTGGCCCTGCTCCAACACCGACTGGATGGCGGTCGAGAGGAAGCTCATGACGGCACCATGTCACGGGCCGCCTGAGGAGGCCACACGAGCATCAGACCGGTCCAGATGAGATGGCTCGCGATAGGGGCCACCACTCCCTCGCTCCACGCCGCCAGCCCCGTCCACAGCGCCCCGCCCACGACCGCGCCGGCGAGAAGCGGCGCGCTCGCCCACGCGGCGTTCACACCCACGGCTGCCGCCCAGGTCAGGAGCGCGCCCGTGGTCGAGGTGGTCGCTTCGCCGAGCTCGTGGAGAACCAACCCACGCCAGAAGAGCTCTTCGCCCGGGACGGCGATCACGAGGGTGAGAGCCAGGGCCGTGACGAACCTCGTCTCCCGCGAGCGTCGGTAGACGTCGGCGACGGCTGCGTGCAGGAGAGGATGCCGGGTTGCAACGTCGACGACTACGCGGGTCGCCACGAACAAGACCAGCCCCGACGCCACGCCCACCACGGATGCCGCGGCGGCCTCGGTCTCGCGACAGCAGCGGGGGTTCCCCGCGAGGACCGAGGCGATCCCGATCACCGCGAAGGTCGTCGACGTCGCGATCCAGAACGGGAGCCGGTCTCGCGCGACCAGGCGCCACATGACCACCTGGGCAGCGACGCCGAGGGCGACGACCGCTTCGGTCATCAGCCGGGCGTGACCGGGCCGCCTGGGATCCCGAGGAATCGGGTCTTGACCGCAACCTCCGCGGTGAAGGCCGTGACAACCGCCAGGTAGTAGAAGCCCGTGGCCGACTGCACGGCGGAGGCTCGCTCACCCTTGAGCACCGCCTTCACCAGCGCTGCGATCAGGGCCGTCGCCGCGATCATGCCGAGGGCGATCCAGGGCGCCAACGCACCCGCGGTGAGCAACGGGTTGATCGACGTCGACATCTCGACGCCCGAGAAGCCCGCGCTGATCACCGCGATGCCAGCGACGACCACCGAGACCAGCAGGATCGTCGTCGCCCTGTCGATCGGAGCACGCGGCAGCTTGCGATCGGTGAGGTACCAATGGCCGAGCAGCAGGCCATCCGTCGCCGCGCCCAGCAGGGCCGCGCCGGCCGCCAGCTGGAACAGCGCGAGCAGGTACGACTGGCGGCCGGCGCCGCCCATCCACACGAGCACGGCGAGCCAAGCCGGCACGCTGAGCAGCCCGACGATCCGTGCGGCGGTCTGCTGGCGTGCGAAGAGCAGGATGGTCCACAGCACGGTCACGGCGCCGGCCACGAACGTCGTCGCGCGGAGGATCTCCGAGTCGACGAACCCGCGAGGCCCCACGACGCCGGCCTCGACCGAGAGCCACGAGAGCACCGCGAGCACCGTGAGGATCACGCCGAGGAGCTTGAAGAACCCTCGCTTCACCTCGGACCAGAGCGGGCTCACCCACAGGAACAGCGTCGCGCCGGCGACCGTCTCGGCGAGGACCAGCGCCATGACGCCAGCGACCCCGGTCACGCCTCGCCCGCCCGCATGGCGCGGATTCTAGCGGCGGTCCCGCGTTCACCCTGGGCGCGGCTAGGCTGCGGTGATGGAGGATTGGCGTTCCTACGACGACGTCGCGGAGACCTACGAACGGGTGCACGCGCCGCGGTTCGCGGAGGCCGCGCGCGACCTCGTCCGCGCGCTCGGCATCGAGGAAGGACA
>JALZDC010000325.1 GCA_030862755.1 Actinomycetota bacterium | reverse complement strand
GACGAGAGCGAACCGCTTCACGTCGGCTTGGACGGCCGACACGCGCGGCCAGGTTCCGTCAGGCGCCGTACGCCTCCGGTTTCAGGGTCGCGATGTACGGAAGGTTCCGGTAGCGCTCGTCGAAGTCGAGGCCGTAGCCGACCACGAAGTCCGGCGGGATGTCGAAGCCGATGTAGCGGATGTCGAGGGGGACCTTCTGGATCCCCGTCTTGCGGAGGAGCGCGGCGACCTCGAGCGATGCCGGCTTGCGCGCCGCGAGGTTCTTCAGCAGGTATTTGAGCGTGAGCCCCGAGTCGACGATGTCCTCGACGAGGAGCACGTCCATCCCATCCAGGTCGTGGTCGAGGTCCTTGAGGATCCTGACCACGCCGGAGGTCTTGGTGGCGGCGCCGTAGGACGAGACGGCCATGAAGTCGAACTCGAGCGGCAGCCGAACGTATCGCGCGAGGTCGGCCATCACCACGAACGCGCCCTTCAGGACCCCGACGAGGAGGAGCGACTTACCTTGGTAGTCCGCGGAGATCTGCTCGCCCATCTCCGCGAGCTTCCCCTGGATCTCCTCGGAGGAGATCAGGACGCGTTCGATGTCCGGTTGGTAAGC
This sequence comes from Actinomycetota bacterium, assembly GCA_030862755.1. Taxonomy (GTDB): domain Bacteria; phylum Actinomycetota; class UBA4738; order UBA4738; family HRBIN12; genus JAJNBA01. The sequence goes on along the minus strand of JALZDC010000325.1, from coordinate 2,503 downwards.
CTGCACGTAGTCGGTCAGTGTAGAGACCACTGTCATCGCTCCCCTTCCGCATCGAGCACTAGATCAGCTCTCGGGGGAAGGCGGGGAAGGACGAGAAACGTGAACGTACTCCTTCTCCCGGACGGCCTTCAAGCCCCCGGAGATATCACGGCGCCGACCCGGGCGCCCTCGCGCGAGGTCCAGGACCGCCTCGACCGCGCTCTTCGACCACGGCTCATCCCAGTCCCCCGAGAGCACGTTGTAGACGGCCAACCGGATGACTCGGGAGGCGATGGGAAGCGGGAGAGAACGAAGCTTTGCGGTGTCGAATCGGACGGACCTGCCCCGTTCGCCGTCCACGGTGTCGCGGTACGCGATCACCGCGCCGGCCGCGAGCTCGTCGCGATCACGACGAAGCAGATCTGCCGTCCTCGCAATCGACCTCGAGACTCCGCGCCCGGTCATCTCTTCGAGGACCGGCAGCACGCCGTGGCGGATCGCCGCCCGCAGCAAACGCCGGTCCTCGTTCATCGGATCCCGACGCGGCCGGAGGTGGAGGGCGCGGCAGAACGCCTCCACCTCTGCGCGCTCGACGTCGAAGAGAGGTTGGACGAGCGCGTGGTCTCGATGACCCGGATCGATCCCCGCGATCCCACTGAGACCTGAGCCCCGGATCAGGTTGAGCAGGACCGTCTCGGCCTGATCGCTGAGGGTGTGCCCTTCCGCCGTGGCCTTGCCCCCGATCTCGCGTCGAACGTCGTTCGCCGCGTTCATCCGAGCGACGGTGGCCCACGCCTCGACGGACATCCCCTTCCTCGGTCCGTCCTCGGCTTCACGCAGATGGAACGGGAGCTTCAGCCGCTCGGCAAGCCTTCGGACGTAGTGGGCGTCCCTCGCGGAGTCGGGGCGCAGCTTGTGGTCGTAATGGAAGACCGCCAGGCGGATCTCGAACAGGCGCCTAAGATGCCACAGCGAATAGAGCAAGCAGACGGAGTCGGGCCCACCGCTGCACGACACGAGGACGAGGTCGCCGGGACCGAACATCTCGTTCTCGCGGGCCGTCTCGGTGACCCGCCGCAGCACCCGGGCGACGGCCGGGGGCCGGCGAGGCACGTCAGCTCCCGGCGACGCGTGCGATCCAGCGCGATGGCTCGGCGATCTCCTCTACGGTCGGCAGGCCCTCGGGCGCACGCCACACGCGGTTGAACCGCTCCATGCCCGAGCCTCGGACCACCTCTCGGACGAAGCGCTCGCCGGCGTCGTACTGCTCGATCTTCTTGTCGAAGCCGATCGCGCGCTGGAAGGACCGCTCCACACCTCCCGCCCGGCGCCTCCGTTCGGCCAATGCCTTCCGCATCCGAGCCAGGTCCCGGACGTGATCCTTCGCGACCTCGTTCATCACGAACGAGGCGTGGCCCTCGAGCAGCGACATCACCCCTTGGACGTGTCGAACGATCGCGCGCTGATCGTCGTTCAGCAGGAGGAAGAGCCCGCCCATCCCTCGGAGGTCGGCCCCCGACCGTGCTTCGTCGATCGCTCGCCGGAGCTGCCGTCCGAAGTCCATCGACTCCAGAGAGATCGTGCCGAGATACCGATCCACCTGCTCGCGGATATGGCTCCGCAGCCACGGCGCGGCACCGAACTGGACCCGATGCGTCACCTCGTGGACCGCGATCCACAACCGGAAGTCGCGGGGCGGGAGCATGAACCGCTGTTCCACCTCGGCCACGTTGGGACCGACGAAGTACAGGAGCCCCTCGTCATCGGGGGGAAGGAACGCGTCGTACTGACCGAGGACCCTACGCGAGACGTAGCCGAGGAGCGCGCCCGCCTGGACGCCCAGCGCCTTGCGCCGGAACGTGCCGTGGCCCGGCTGCTTCGCGAGGATCCGCCCCGCCAGCGGCTCCAGCATCCGTTGCAGGGCGCCGAGATTCACGCGGATCCACTCGCTCCTGGCCATCACCCAGGCCCGCGACCGGAAGCCGCCGGGATCGAGTGACGTGAGATCCGTGATCCGCTCCTCGGCGAACGAGACGAGCTCCGCGAAGTCCTCGCGCATCCGCGCTCTCGCTGCAGGAGGCACGGGCACGCCGGGGCCGGCGACCCGGCGGCCGACCGCCACCGCCGCATCCCAGTCGGCCAGACGAGCCGCCTGGGATCCCATGGACCAGTCGACGCGGGTGGCGTCCATCCCGACAGGCTACGCGCTTCTCGAAGCTAGGCCTCGCCGGCCGCCTTCTTGCGCGCCGCGATCATCGCGGCACGACGGGCCTGCCCTTCGGCGACCCGCTTGTCGGTCCCCTTCTCGAGGAGCTCTTTCAGGGTCTGGTCGAAGACCTCCTGGTCGAGCGAGACCTCGACCCTCTCGGCGGGCGCGGGGGCAGGCGCGGAGACCTCGGCGTCCGGTGTCTCCCGAGCCTCGGTCGCCCCATCGGCCTCCGTGGGCGCTCCTTCGCTCGCCGGCGCTGCTTGCGGTGCCTCGGTCGAGGGCGCCTCTGGCCCCGGGCCGGCTTGTGCGGGGGCG
>JALZDC010000322.1 GCA_030862755.1 Actinomycetota bacterium | reverse complement strand
GCGCCGCGGACCAGCGACGTCTCGCCCGCGAGGGCTTCCGCGTCCGCGTGCTGATCAGCTACGGGACCCACTGGTACCCGTGGTTCATGCGACGCCTCGCGGAACACCCGATCAGGAACCTGTGGCTCGCGATCCGGAACGTGTTCGCCCGGCGCTGATCGTCGCCCGCGCAGACGGAGTTCCCATCCCGAGAGGTGTCCTGGGTATCGCGCTACGTCGAGAGCGCCGTGACGGTGGTCCGCTCCTCGAGCGTGAGGCCGCGGAGGGGAGGTCGGACGTCTGCGTGAAGCAGAACCCCGCGATCGGTGAGCACCTGCTTCAACGCCGCGTGGAAGGGGATCCCCTCGAGCCCCTCTCGAAGGTCGGTGACACGGAGGTGCGCTTCGGGACTGTGGTCGTGCACGAGGGCAGCCACCACCTCGGGCCAGGCCGAGGCGAGTCCCGAGACCGCGCCGACGGCACCCCGCTCCATCCCGGCGCGAACCAAGGGTTCGGAGCCGATGAACACGTCCATCTCGTCGATGAGGTACGGCTCGATCGCGTCGAACGGAGTGTCGCTCACCTTCAGCCCGAGGACGTTCGTCTGCTCGCGCCGGAGTTGTGTGATCACGTCCACCGGGATCGCGTATCCGCTGCGGGCGGCGAACTCGTACACGTAGAAGGGCAAGGGGTCGCATGCGCCCGCCGCAGAGCGCAGATGGTCGAACAACTCCCTCGCCCCGAGCGGGAAGTACGGCGGTGCGATCACCGCGACGGCGTCGGCACCAGCCTCGAGCGCGTGGGCGGCGAGCGCGATCGTGTCCCGGGTCGTCTGCGCTCCTGCGTGGACGGCGACCTGGAAGCCGTCCGGTCGGACGGCGAGGAAAGCCTCGGCAACGCGTCGGCGTTCCTCGAGGGAGAGAAGCACCCCCTCCCCGGTAGTGCCGCATGCGAGGAGCCCGTCAACGCCCCCGTTCACGAGGAACCCTACGAGCGACGCGAAGGCATCGGGGTCGAGCGACCGACCTCCGTCCTTGAGCGGCGTGACAGCGGCCGCGATCGCTCCGTGCAGGGGCTGCATCATCGGGATGCTACCCGGGGCGTACCATGGAATGCGTGCCGAGGAGGTGATGTTCATGCGTCGCTACCTGGTGGTCGCGAACCAGACCCTCGGCGGAGACCACCTGCTGTCGCTCCTGCGGGAACTCGGAGAAAAGCCTTCGACCTTCTGCGTGCTCGTCCCCGCGAGCCCCCCCGGTGACCATCTGTGGACCGAGGCGGAGGTCATCGCGCTCGCTCGTCGGCGGCTCGACGTTGCGCTCGAGCGTTTCCGCAAGCTGGGGATCGAGGTGACCGGCGAGGTGGGAGACGGGAGGCCGCTGCAGGCGATCGACGACGTTCTCTCCCGGGAGTCCTTCGACGAGATCGTCCTGTCGACGCTGCCACCACGGCTCTCGAGATGGCTGAAGCTCGACCTCGTCCATCGGGTCGAGTCCGCCTATGGGCTACCGGTCCGGCACGTGATCGCGCCCCCGGAGACGGTCGAGGTCTGATCGGAAACCGAAGGAGCCCACGAACGAGACCGAGACTTGACGCTGGGCCCGGCCGCCGCTAGCTTCTTGCACCTGCAACTCCGACCCACCGATGGGATCCGAGCTGATGATCCGGACGCGAACGGCAGGGCAGGTGGCGGCGATGATCCCCGACCGACTCTGCTGCTGTCCTGAGGTGACCACCGAGGCCCACGCCGGCCTCGAACCCCTCGCACGGCCGTAGCGCTCCGACATCCGAAGCACTCGCCGGCCGCCGTGAGGCGGCCCGTTCCGTCTCTTGGCCCATCTACGGAAGGCATCGTCGATGGCACTCACCGAACGCAAGAGCCCTCGCCCTCGTGGACAGGGACAGTGGGCCCTCGGCTACCACGAACCCCTGAACGGCGCCGAGCAGATCAAGAAGGAGGCCGAGCCGCTCGAGGTGCGGGATCGGATCGAGCGGATCTTCGCACCGGGCGGGTTCCGCTCGATCGGCAAGCAGGACCTGCGCAACCGGATGCGCTGGTGGGGCCTGTACACCCAGCGGAAGCAGGGCGTCCCCGGCGAACGGACGGGCAGCGCCGAGCCGGAAGAGCTCGAGGACGAGTTCTTCATGATGCGCATCCGGATCGACGGCGGGCGGCTCACCTCCGAGCAGCTCCGCGCGATCGCCTGGGCGAGCGAGACATACGGCCGCGATCTCGCCGACGTCACGGATCGTCAGAACGTCCAGCTGCACTGGATCCGGATCGAGCACGTCCCCTCGATCTGGGAGCGACTCGAATCCACGGGGCTCACGACCGCCGAGGCGTGCGGCGACACCCCCCGCGTGATCATGGGGTGCCCGCTCGCCGGCATCGCGGCCGACGCGATCCTCGACGGGACACCCGCGATCGCCGAGATCCGTGACCGGTTCGTCGGGACGACGGAGTTCTCCAACCTGCCGCGCAAGTACAAGTCGACGATCAGCGGCTGCGTCGCCCGCTGCACCGATCCCGAGATCAACGACGTCGCGCTCGTCGGAGTCGTGCACCCGGAGCTCGGTCCCGGCTTCGACCTGTGGGTCGGCGGTGGACTGTCGACCAACCCGATGTTCGCGCGGCGCCTGGAGGCGTTCGTCCCGCCAGAGCGCGCGTCCGAGACGTGGGCCGCGGTGACCAGCCTCTTCCGCGAGTACGGGTACCGACGCTCGCGCAACCAGGCCAGGCTCAAGTTCCTGGTCAAGGACTGGGGCGCCGAGGAGTTCCGGCGGATCCTCGAGAAGGAGTTCCTCGACCCCCCGCTCCCCGACGGCCCGGCCCCACCGCCCGCTCCACTGCACCTGCGTGATCACGTCGGCGTGCATCCGCAGCTGGACGGGCGCGCCTTCGTCGGCTTCGCCCCGAGGGCCGGACGACTGAGCGGTCACCAGCTCCGACTGGTCGCCGATCTCGCGGATCGGTACGGCAGCGGGAGGATCCGGACCACCTCACGCCAGAAGCTCGTTATCGTCGACGTCGAGGAGGCCGCGACCCCCGACCTCGCGGCGCGCCTGGACAAGCTGGATCTCCCTGTGGCGCCCGGCCCGTTCCGCAACGGTGTGATCGCCTGCACGGGGATCGAGTTCTGCAAGCTCGCCATCGGAGAGACCAAGGGCAGGGCGCGCTGGCTCGCCGAGGAGCTGGACCGCCGTCTCCCTGGACTCGACGAGGAGATCCGGATCCACGTGAACGGCTGCCCGAACTCGTGCGCGCGGTTCCAGGTGGCCGACATCGGTCTGATGTCCGCGCTCGCGCGACGGCCCGACGGCACGAAGTCCGACGCGTTCCTCGTCCACCTCGGGGGCCACGTGGGTGACGAAGTTGACAGAGGCGACGGCGCTGCTTTCGGACGGAAGGTGAAGGGCGTCCGGGTGTTCGCCGAGGACGCTGCCGACTAC
>JALZDC010000137.1 GCA_030862755.1 Actinomycetota bacterium | reverse complement strand
GAGCGATGCCGCGACGAGGGTGCGGCCCTTCCGGATCATCGTGGTCATGGGCTGGTTCACCCACGCGGCGGACGTGGCTGGCGGCCTCGTCTCGTGCCGGCCCGCGGATCGCGTCGAACGGGCCCGGTCACCGCGCTAGGTCGTGGGTGTTCGCATCACCTCCTGGTCTCGTCCTCTCCTGTGCGACCTTCGCCGACGCCGATCCGCACCCCTTCTCCCACGCAAAGACGCACGCCAAACACACCCTGGGAAGGTGGGAAGCGCGCGTCGTGCGCAGGAGGACCGGGCCACTCGGTCCGAAGCCGACGGCGACCACCCTAGCCCGACAGGCCGACACACGGCAACCCATCCTTCGGGCGGAGGCCCCGTTCCGGTCATGGGTACCATGGGCGCATGGGAACGGTCCTGCTGGCGGCCCCACGGGGGTACTGCGCGGGCGTCGAACGAGCCGTCGATGCGGTCGAGCGCGCGCTCGAGCAGCACGGCCCCCCCGTGTACGTGCGCAAGCAGATCGTCCACAACCTCCATGTGGTGCGCGATCTCGAGCTGAAAGGCGCCGTGTTCGTGGACGAGCTCGCCGAGGTCCCCCAGGCGGCGGTTGCGGTTCTGTCCGCCCACGGCTCGTCGCCGACCGTCTACGTAGACGCGACATCTCGCCGACTGGAGCTGATCGACGCCACGTGCCCACTGGTCACGAAGGTGCACCTGGAGGCCCGCCGATCCGCCGAAGACGATCGGATCATCCTCCTGATCGGCCACGCGGGACACGAAGAGGTCGAGGGCACGAGCGGGCAGGCGCCCGATCGGACGATCCTCGTGCAATCGATCGAGGAGGCGGAACGGGTGGAGGTGCCCGATCCCGCGCGTCTCTCCTACCTCACACAGACCACCCTTTCGGTGGACGAGACGAGCCAGATCGTGGACGTCCTCCGGTCACGGTTCCCGGAGATCCAAGGACCTCCTCGCGAGGACATCTGCTACGCAACGCAGAATCGGCAGGACGCTGTCAAGGAGGTCGTCCGCCGGGCCGACGTCGTGCTCGTCATCGGCTCCAAGAACTCGTCCAACTCGAACCGGCTGGCCGAGGTCAGCCTGGAGAGGGGCACGCCGGCCTATCTGGTGGACGACGAGAGCGAGGTCGACGCCGCCTGGCTGGACGGAGCCAGCGTGGTGGGGCTCACCTCCGGAGCCTCCGCGCCGGAGTGGCTCGTGACCCGGATGCTCGAGTGGCTCGCGGCCAGGGGATTCGATCGGGTGGAGCAGGCGCTCACCACCGAGGAGCATGTTCGGTTCGCGCTCCCGCCGGGCGTCCGCGCTACGACCAGGAGCTGAACTGGTCCCGATCCTCCTCGGGCTCCTCGTAGTCGATGGAGACCAACGTGCTGGTCGAGCGGACCCCTGGAAGCGCTTGGATCTTCTCGAGGACGATCCCCGAGCCGACCTCCCAGGGCTCCGGGATGCAGGCCATCACGTCCCACCGGCCGGCCAGGACCGCGGCTCCGGACACGCCTGCGATCTCGGAGAGCCGCTCGTAGAGCCCGGCGGCGGCTCCCGACTCGGACTCGATGTGGACGTAGCACGCCCCCCGGATGATCTGCGGGGTCTGCAGCCCTCCGAAGCCCACGACGCCGAGCCGATCGGGGGGCACGACCGGCGCGGTGAGCGTGCGCTCGATCCCCTCGATCATCTGGATCTCCGACAGGACGCCGGTACCGATCGTGGCGAGGTCTGGTCCATCGAGCAGACAGAGCACGTCCCATGCTCCGATCACCACGACCGAGCGGCGTGTCGTCGCCGAGGATGAGAGCTGGTTCCGAACGGGCACGATGCTCCCGGGACGAACCCGCAGGTAGACGAAGGCCTCCATGGGTGGAGGCTAGGGCAGCCCATCAGGCCGAACAAGGACCGATGCCTTATCCGTGCGCGACCACGGGCGCCCGGCTGAGGGACGCGAGCTCCTCCTCGCCCTCTTCCGGGCCGACGGAGATCACCCGATCGCCTTCCTGGAACGAGAACCCCGAACGAGGCCGGTAGATCCAGCGCGAACCGCGCTGGACCGCGAGCACGAACATGCCGGTCTCTGTCTCCACGCGGAGCTCCTTGAGCGAGCGTCCCGCGGCCTGCGAACCACGCTCCACCACCACCTCGGAGCTCGTCTCCTCGGTTTCCTCTAGGGCGAGCTGGACGACCGGATGGAGCGGCTCGCCCTGCTCCACGTACCAGGTCATATCGCGGGCGGCGTCGCACATGTACTCGGAGGCGGCGCCCAGGCGCAGGAGACCGCGGAGGGCGTCGGGGTCGCGGGCCTCGGGCGCCGCCCGAAGGACCCAGGACTCGAGCTCATCGTGGAGGATATCGGATCGGGCTTCCAGCGTGCCCACCTCGGCTGCGAGGGAGCGGTTGTTGAAGAGCAACGCGGAATATGCGAGGCCGACCGCCGCCTCGGCGAGATCTTTCATCTCCACGAGGATGTCTACGGCACGGTCCAGCTCGGACAGCGGCGGGGGCTCATCGCCGGGCGCCTCGGGCAGGAGCGGGGCGCCGGCCAGCTCACGGACGTGGTTCACCCCCTCCTCGGGGCCCCGGATCAGCAGCACGTCGCCGACCGAGACCACGTCGTCGGCGCCGGGATCGAATCGCCAGTCCATGCCGCTTCGGATCGCGAACACCCACATCCCCGACTCCGTCGGAAGCGACAGGTCCCGGAGCGTCCCACCGGCAGCGGGTGCGTCGTCGCGGATCTTGACCCTCGCCGTCATCTCGTCGGCGTGGCGTAGGTCCTGCCGGAGGGCGTCGGGGATGCCGAGGCGGGCGGCGACCACCCGGGCGATGTCGGACGCGGCATCGCCCACGCGTTCGATGGCATGCGCGATCCACAGCACCGCGGCCATCCCCTCCGCATCCTCGGGACTGCGGGCGGCGAGCATCGCCGTGATCCTGAGACGGTGGAGATGATCGCTCATCCGCTGCTCGAGCCGCTCGACCTCCTGCGCGAGCTTCTCCTCGTTGAAGAACACGGCCGCATAGGCCAGGTCGACCATGAGCTCCGAGGCGTCCTTCAGCTCGACGAGGAGTTCCTTGACGTTCCGAGGTTGTTCGTCCATCACGGGAGTACCCCGGATGTTCTCATGACGAGGAGGATGGCCGCTACGCCCACGAGGTCCAGGAGCGACGTGATGAAGGGAACGCCCTGGTTGTCGGGATCGATCCCGAAGCGCGAGGTGAGCACGGCGACGTAGTAGCCGACCACGAGCGTGATCGGTAGCACGATCGCTCCCGCGAGCAGCGTGGCACCGATCAGGAGAGCAGCCCCTGGGTCCGGACCCTCCGTCAGGGTCGACAGGGCCCATGAGACGGCGCCGATCGCCGTGAACACGAGCACGCCGAGGACGATGACGATGGCGCCGTCGACGACGGCGGGGATCTCAGGACGTCCTCGGGGGGTGATGACCCCGAGCTGCAGCTTGGACGAGAGCCGGGACGACAGGATCCCGCCCAAGGCGCCCGCCTGGGAAACGAACGGCGGGATGAGGATGAGGAC
>JALZDC010000265.1 GCA_030862755.1 Actinomycetota bacterium | reverse complement strand
GCGGCCACCGCCGCGCCGTGCCGCGAAAGCGCCAGCATCTGCGCCGGCGACGCCCAGATCCGGATCGATTCGGGCTCGGTCTCCGGGACCATCGGTGGCGGATCCTCGACGTCGAGGTCATCGAGGTCGGGCTGGAACTCCTCGACCTCGAGCAGGAACAGGTCGCGCTCCTCGTCGAAGGCGATCGAGAGCCGGCCCGCGCGCCAACGGGGGAAGAGGGGCTCTTCGAGGCTCATCGTCGACTCGTCCGCCTCCGCCCCGGCCGCCGGCGCAAGCTCCAGCAGCTCGAGCACCGAAGCCGCGAGCAGTTGCACCTGCTGCTTCTCGACGATCACCGTGACGAGCTCCTCCCCGGCTCGCGCCTGGATGTAGAACGTGCGGTCTCCTGGGGTACCGACGGCGTCGGCGGTGATGCGATCGACCGGTCCCAACTCCATCGACCTATCCTCGCAGCTTCCTCTCCCGGCCGTCCCCTTTCGCCGGGCCGCCCCCTGATCTGCGGCCTTCTTCGCGGCCGCTCCTCTTCCCTGGGCGATCCCCTTCTTTGCGGCGACCTCCCGCGGACCCGTCGCGGCTCGAAGCCGCACGCTCCCATGGGTCCGGAGCGAAGCGGTGGAGATTGCCGGTGTCGTTCACGAGGAGGATCCGCGGCACGCCGTCACCCAGATGGACAGCCGAGACCGATCCCGGTTCCGCCATCACGCGTTGGAACTGATCGAGATGGGCGCCCGTGTAGTGGGAGATGAGCACGCGGACGAGATCGCCGTGCGTGCCGATCGCGATGCGACCACTCGGATGCCGGGCGACGATGCGCTCGATCCCATCCAGCAGGCGGGCCTCCGCATCGACGAAGCTCTCACCACCCGGGAAATGGAACCGAGACGGGCTGCGCTGCACGGTGTCCCAGAGCTTCGTCCGCCGCAGCGAGGGAAGTGTTCGCCCCGTCCAGTCGCCTGCGTCCATCTCGATCAACGCGTCGGAGGTCCTGATCTCCAGCCCACGTGCCTGCGCAAGCGGCTCCAGTGTTTCGATGCAACGCTCGAGGGGGCTCGAATACACGGCGTTGAGCCGGACTCCGTCGAATCGCTCGACGAGCGCGGCCGCCTGCCGACGGCCACGCTCGTCGAGATGTATCCCCGGGGTCCGGCCGTAGAGCCGGGATCCGGTCACAGCCGTGAGTCCGTGACGGATCAGGAAGAGCGTCGTCATCGGAGGCACAGGATACGCGCGGGTCAGACGGGGCCTGGCATCGGAAGCACGACATCCACCGTCGTGCCGCGTCCGAGCTCGCTCTCCACGGACACGGAACCACCGTGGTTCTCGACCACGTGGCGGACGATCGAGAGACCGAGTCCGGTCCCTCCGCTCCGTCTCGAACGTCCTGGATCCACCCGGTAGAAGCGCTCCAGGACACGTGTCAGGTCGCGCTGCGGGATGCCGATGCCGGAATCAGCCACCCGGATGCGAACGTCGGCGTCCGAAGACACGACACTCACTTGCACGGTCCCACCACCCGGCGTGTACCGGATCGCATTGTCGATCAGGTTCCCGACCATCAGGGCCAGATCCCGTTCGGACCCGCGCACGGCCGGTACCTGCTCCGTCCGGACATCGAGGGTGAGCTGGGAAGCTCGTGCGCGATCCTCGAAGCGATGGCCTTCCTCGGCGACGAGCGCGTCGAGGTGCACGCTGTCGTCCTGATCGCCACCCGCCTCCAGCCGGGAGAGATCGAGGAGATCGGCCACGATCCCCGACAGCCGCTCGGACTCTTGCTCCAGGGTCCGTGCGAAGCGAGCGGCGGACACGGGATCGTCGCGTTGCGCTTCGCGGAGCATCTCGGCGGCCGCGCGGATCGATGCCGCGGGCGTCTTCAGCTCGTGAGATGCATTGAGCACGAAGTCGCGTCGGGCCGCTTCGAGCCGTCGAGCCTCCGTCACGTCCACGACGACGACGAGGACGCCACCGTCGCCCGCCGGCGTGGCGGCGAATCGCAGCCATCGGGGAGGAGACGCTGTCTCGATCTCCACCACCTGTGGCTCCCCGGATGCCGCAACGACGGTCGTCGCCTCGGCGGCCGCCGCCGGGAACAGCTGCGCGATCGATGTAGGCCTCCGAGCGAGTTGTCGTTCGCTTGCCTCGTTGGCGTATACGAGCCGGCCGGCACCGTCGAAGAGGAGTACCCCCTCCCGCATCGCGGAATCGATCACACCTCGGATGGCGTCTGACTCGTCGGCAGCCCGTTCTCGCTCAACCATCGCTGATGCGCTCCTCGTGAGATCGTCACGGATCCGCCTGGACCGAGAAGCAGAGACGAGGGCCACGACCGCAGCGCCCGCGACTGCGCCGGCGCTCGCGGCCACGAGGAGTGCGGTGCCATCGAACTCCGGCGCAGTGTACGGCTCATCGAAGAGGCTCTCTAAGCTGGGCGTTTCGATCGTTCACCGCACGTTCACCCCCGTGCCGCCGATGGGCCACTTAGGTCACTTAGCGTCCGCGTGGGATCTGACGGATCGGGCCAGATGATGGGGGATGGGATGACGTTGGTGAACAGGTCGCTGAGGATGCTCGCCGGGGGGCTCGCGGTCGTGCTGTCGCTTGCGGCATGCGGAGGAGGGGCCCAAGGCGGGACCTCCGACGGGCTCTCTGGCACGATCCTCGTCTCGGGTTCGTCGACGGTGCAGCCCGTCACGAGCCTCGTGGCGGAGCTGTTCCGGGAGCAGAATCCCAACGTGGCGATCACCGTAGACGGTCCGGGGACCGGGGCGGGCTTCGAGCTGCTCTGCGCTGGGCAGACCGACATCAGCGATGCGTCGCGCCCGATAGACGAGGACGAAGTCGCCCTATGCGATGAGGAAGGGGTCGAGTACATCGAGCTCGAAGTCGCGCTGGATGGGGTGACCGTCATGACGAGCCCGGAGAACGGTGAGGTCACCTGCCTCACGACGCCGGACCTGTACGCGCTCTTCGGGCCGGAATCGACAGGATTCGACACCTGGACGGATGCCGCGAAACTGGCCGCGGAGGTCGGCGGATCCGGCAACTTCCCCGACCGTTCTCTCGAGATCACGGCACCCGGCGAGGAATCCGGTACGTACGACGCGTTCATCGAGCTCGCAGGCATCGCCGATCTCGCGGAACAGCGAGGCCTGCCGGAAGCAGAGGTGGAGACACTGCGCGCGGACTACCAGTCCTCCCCGGATGACAACGTGATCATCCAGGCGATGGAGGGCTCGCCGAGTTCGCTCGGTTTCGTCGGCTATGCATTCGCGCAGTCTGCTGGTGACCAGGTCCAGAGATTGGCGATCGACGGCGGTGACGGGTGCGTGTCGCCCGATCCGAACTCCATCGCGGACGGAAGCTACCCGTTGTCTCGCTCGCTCTTCATCTACGTGAACACCACGAAGGCGTCTGAGAACCCGACCGTCGCCGCCTTCGTGGATCTCTACATGAGCCCGGAAGGGCTGGAGGTCGCGGTGGAGGGCTCGGGCTACGTACCGATCCCGGCTGACCGACAGGAGGCCTCCCGGTCGGCCTGGGAAGACGCGATCGCCTAGGTGGTCGCGGACGGCGGTCAGATCGGCATGGGGTCGACGGTGGAGCATCGATCGACGCTTCCTCCGTCGGCGCTCCTGGGAGACGCCAGCCGCCGCCGGAAGGAAACGCGCGTGCGGCTGCTCCTCGTGACGGCGGCGGGAGTGTCCATCGTCGTCGCCCTTGCGATCCTCGTCGCCCTCGTCGGCCGGGGGGTTGGCTTCCTCGCCGAGACCGATCTGTCCGCCCTGTGGACCGACGGCTGGTTCCCCCGTCGTGGACGCTTCGACATCCTCACGATCTTGGCGGGATCCCTCCTCGTTTCTCTCGTGGCCATGTTGGTGGCCACGCCGCTCGGCCTGGGGGCGGCGATGTACCTGTCGGAGTATTCGGGGCCCCGCGCTCGCCGAGTGCTCAAGCCCACGCTGGAGATGCTCGCCAGCATCCCCAGTGTGGTGCTGGGGTTCTTCGCGCTCGTCGTGATCCAGCCGACGATCGTCCAGGGCCTCTTCGGCTCGACCAGCGCCTTCTCGCTCCTCGCAGCCGGCATCGGGGTCGGGATCCTCATGATCCCGCTCGTGGGCTCCGTCGCCGAGGACGCCCTCCGGTCAGTCCCCCGCGCTCTCCGGGAGGCCGCGTACGGGATCGGCGCGAGGCGACGGACGGTTACCCTCCGGATCGTGTTCCCTGCCGCGATCTCGGGGATCGTGGCCGCGCTGATCCTCGGTCTATCCAGGGCGCTCGGCGAAACCATGGTCGTCGCGATCGCGGCAGGCGGGACGGGGGGTTCGGAGCGCACGTTCGACCTGCTCGGTCCGGGGCAGACGATGACGGGCGCGATCGCGTCGCTCGCGTACGGGTCGGACCAAGTGAGAGCGGCGACCGGTCTGAACGCGTTCGATTCGCTCTACGCCGTCGGCCTTCTCCTGTTCGTGCTCACCTTCGGGCTGAACCTCGTGAGCGAGCGTTTCGTCCGCAAGGTCCGGAGGGCGTACTGATGGGTACGGCATCCGCCTCGTTGACACGGTCCTCCGTGGAGCTCGCCCTGACTGGACGCTCGGGGGACCTTCGAGGCCGTCTGTTCGCGAGCGCCTTGCTCCTTGCGCTGTTGCTCGCCTTGGCGGTCCTCCTCACGCTCCTGGTCACCATCGGGATCGATGCCTGGCCGGTTCTCCGCGACAGGGGACTGAGCTTCATCACGTCGCAGACCTCCTCGCTCCCGGAGCGCGCCGGCGTGCGACAGGGCCTCGTAGGGTCGCTGGTCTTGATCGGTCTGGTGGCGGCCGTCGCGCTCCCTCTCGGGATCGCGGCGGCGATCTACCTCCAGGAGTACGCGCGGGACACGCGGCTCCGCAGGGTGCTGGTGGCCAACATCCGGAACCTCGCGGGCGTCCCCTCGATCGTGTACGGCATCCTTGGCCTCGTGGTCTTCGTCCAAGCGCTCGGGTCGGCGACCGGGCCCCAGAGCTACGGCCGTAGCTACCTGTCGGGTGGACTCACGCTCGCCGTGCTCGTGATGCCGCTGATCATCATCATCGCGATGGAGGCGCTCCGGGCGGTCCCATGGAGCATCCGTGAGGCGGCTTACGGCGTCGGCGCGACCAGATGGGAGGTCATCCGGTCCCACGTTCTGCCGTACGCCGCTCCGGGGATGTTCACAGGCGTGATCCTCGCTCTCGCGAGGGCCTTCGGGGAGACCGCGCCACTGCTTCTCGTCGGGGGCGTCACAGGCTTCCTCGCGACGGCCCCCGGGGGACCTGTGGAGACCTTGCAGGGTCCGTATACCGCCCTGCCCGTGCAGGTGTTCGCGTGGTCGCGGCTCCCGGGGCAGGCGTGGGCCCAGAACACCTCCGCCGCGATCGTCGTCTTGCTCCTCACGATCCTGGCCGTCAACCTCGTGACGATCGTGCTGAGGAGCCGGTATGAGCGGACATGGTGAGGTCATGGATACTACGGACGTGGTGACCTCTGCCGAGAGCGCGAGCGCCCGGGGGGTAGACGCGACCGCTGGCGGCGTCGGGGCCGAAGAGCGCGCGGTGATCTTCGATGTCTCGGGCGTGAGTGTTTGGTATGGAACGCATCTGGCCGTACGGGATGTCTCGCTCCCGATCCGCCTGCACGAGATCACGGCGCTCATCGGCCCCTCCGGCTCGGGCAAGTCGACAGTCCTCCGGTGCCTGAATCGTATGAACGACCTGATCGAGGGCACGCGCGTCGAGGGGAAGGTGCGGTATCACGGCGTCGATCTGTACGGGCCTAGCGTGGACCCGGTCGAGGTTCGTCGGCGCATCGGCATGGTGTTCCAGAAGCCGAATCCCTTCCCGAAGACGATCTACGACAACGTGGCCTTCGGCCCGAGGATCGCGGGGTTCAAGGGCGACCTAGACGAGCTCGTCGAACGGTCTTTGCGGAGGGCAGCGCTCTGGGATGAGGTCAAGGACAAGCTCCGCGCCTCCGGTCTCGCCCTGTCGGGAGGCCAGCAGCAGCGGCTGTGCATCGCTCGAGCCATCGCGACCACACCCGACGTGATCCTGATGGATGAGCCGTGTTCGTCGCTCGATCCGATCGCGACGGCTCGGATCGAGGACCTGATGCACGAACTGGTCGCGGACTATTCGATCGTGATCGTGACCCACAACATGCAGCAGGCGGGACGGGTCTCGGATCGGACCGCCTTCCTCACGGTCGACGTGAACGAGGACGGCACCCGAACCGGGACGATCGCGGAGTTCGACCGGACCGAGAGGATCTTCACGAATCCCTCCGACGAGCGGACCGAGGCCTACGTCACGGGGAGGTTCGGGTGAGCCGGGAGTCCTTCCACGAGGCGTTGGAGCGGATCGAGCTCGAGCTCCTCTCGCTCGGAGAGCTCGCCGGTGCCCAGGTCCAGCGATCGGTCGACGCCCTGGTTCGTCACGACGACGAACTCGCTCAGCACGTGATCGAGGGCGACGACGAGGTCGACGATCTGTATCTCCGGATCGACTCGGGCGTCCTTCAGCTGCTGGCGCTGCAGTCGCCGGTCGCCGCCGACCTGCGCCTGATCTCGGCGATCATGCACAGCTGCCTGCACCTGGAGCGCATCGGCGATCAGGCGGTCAACATCGCGAAGCTCTTCCTGGTGACGAAGCACCTCACCGGAAGCTCGACGATGGTGCAGCAGCTCGAGGAGATGGGTTCGATCGTCGGATCCATGATCCGGACCGTGATGGAGGCGTTCGCGAAGCGGGATCTGGAGCTCAGCCTCCGGCTGCCCACGATGGACGATCCCGTCGACCGTCTGAACCGCGCGACCCATCTCGAAGCTCTGAAGCTGGCGCACGACCCGAGCGGTCTCGACTGGGGTTTGCACATGAACCTCGCCGCTCGCGCGCTCGAGCGCGTGGGCGATCAAGCCGTCGACATCGCGGAGCAGGTCAGTTTCCTCATCACCGGCGAATTCCGTGAGTTCACGGACGCGTCTCACAAGGTCGAGACCGGCGGCTGAGGTGGGCTCGGAATGACCGATATCCTCCTGGTCGAGGACGAGGAAGCGCTCGCCGACACGATCCGGTACGGCCTCGAACGAGAGGGATACGAGGTCTCGGTCGCCCCCGACGGACGAGCGGCCTTGGAGCTGCTCCGCGCGGATGGCCCCGCGCTGGTCATCCTCGACTTGATGCTCCCCGAACTCTCCGGCCTCGACGTGTGCCGGGCGATCCGCGCGGAGTCGGATGTCCCGATCGTGATCGTGACCGCGAAGGACGCCGAGGCCGACAAGGTGGCCGGACTCGAGCTGGGAGCGGACGATTACGTCACCAAGCCATTCTCGGTCCGAGAGCTGGTCAGCCGCGTGCGGGCACACCTCCGTCGCGTGGAGATGAGCGTGGCCCGGGCGGGCTCAGACGGAACGCTTCGCGCCGGGCCTGTGGAGCTCGACGCTGCTCAGCACGAGGTCCGGGTCCGGGGTGCGCTGGTTCCGATGCCGCCGAAGGAGTTCGCGTTGCTCGAGATGCTCCTTCGCCTGAAGGGCCGCCTACTCACGAGAGATCATCTCATCGCCGAGGTGTGGGGCGCCGACTACTTCGGCGATACCAAGACCCTCGATGTGCACATGAAGCGGCTGCGGCAGAAGATCGAGGAGGACCCTCATCGGCCGGCGCACCTCCTCACCGTGCGTGGGCTCGGCTATCGCTTCGTCGACTGACCGACGCCCTCTTGCGATGGTTACCGCTCGCGTGATATCCAGCGTGCGGCCGTTGACCGAAAGGCCGGAGGATGCCGAAGCTGCGATTCAGGCTCGTCCCGCGGGACGAAAGCTTCTACGAGATGTTCGTCCGCCTGGCAGTCAAGGTGGAGGAGGCGGCAGTCGCCTACCAGGATCTGGTCGTCGACTACCACGAAGTGGGGAGGAAGGCTGAGCGGCTGAGAGACCTGGAACACGAGGGGGACGAGGTCACCCACGAGATCATGAAACGACTCAACACCGTCTTCGTGACGCCGCTCGACCATGAGGACATCCATCGGCTGGCCTCGGGTTTGGACGACGTGCTCGATCACATCGAGGCGGCGGCCGACCTTTTCGTCTTGCACAAGATCGAGCAACCGCTGCCGGAGATGAAATCGCAGGCCGACGTTCTGGTGCAGACCTGCACGATCACGCGCCAGGCGCTCGAAACGCTCCCACGGTTCCGGGAGCTCGAACGGCACTGGGTGGAGGTGAACCGCCTCGAGAACGAGGGGGACCGGATCTACCGGCGGGCCATCGCCGGGCTCTTCGGGGGTGAGTACAAAGCGATGGACGTCCTGAAGTGGCGGGACGTCATCGATGAGGCTGAAGGAGCTATCGACCAGCTGGAGGACGTATCCAACATGCTCGAGGCGCTCGCGCTGAAGCACGCCTGATGCTCTGGATCGTCCTTTTCCTGGCATACCTCTTCGAGTTCGCCAACGGATGGACCGATGCTCCGAACTCGATCGCGACGGTCGTCTCGACGAGAGTGCTCCGGCCCCATCACGCCGTCCTGATGGCGGGAGTCCTGAACCTGATCGGGGCCCTCGTGGTCGGCACCGCGGTCGCCAAGACGATCGCTGAAGGGATCGTGGATCCGAACTTCGTCGGCCTCGAGACGGTCGCTGCGGCGGTGCTCGGCGCCACGCTGTGGGCGCTGGCGGCCCAGTACTTCGGCCTCCCGTCGAGCGAGTCCCACGCCCTCGTGGCGGGGCTGCTCGGCGCAGGTTTCGCGGCCGGCGGTCTCCGGGCACTCGAGAGTGAGGGTACGAATAAGTCGCTGATCGGTCTGGTGACGTCGCCGCTCGGCGGGTTCCTCCTCGGGTTCCTGTTGATGGTGCTGATCTACCGGTTCTTCGCGCGGGTGCGCCGGGCCACGGTGACGCGGGGCTTCGGCCGGGCGCAGATACTCTCGGCCGCTTTCATGGCGTTCAGCCACGGCACGAACGACGCCCAGAAGACGATGGGCATCATCGCGCTCACCATCGCGCTCAACGAGGCCGGAACCGCCGGTAACGTCGGTGAGCTCACCATCGAGCCCTGGATCATCGTCTCCGCCGCACTCGTGATGGGCCTCGGCACCATGATCGGAGGGTGGCGGGTGGTTCGCACCTTGGGCATGCGTATGACTCACCTGGAACCCGTCCAGGGCTTCGCTGCCGAGACCGGAGCCGCAACGGTGATCACGGTGGCCGCTCGTCTCGGGATCCCGGTTTCGACCACCCACGCGATCGGGTCCGCGATCATGGGTGTCGGCGCGACGAAACGATTCTCGGCGGTCCGTTGGGGGGTGGCCGGGCAGGTCGTCGCCGCCTGGATCCTTACCTGGCCGTCATGCGCCCTGCTCGGCTACGGGCTGCAGAAGGTCTTCTCGCTGTTCGGCTGAACATCACTCTCTCGGGGGCGTCAGCTCAGGATCGCGTCGCGCTCGAACCCTTGGTGAGCGAATGGATCTCCTTCGTGAGCTCCAGGATCTGCCGCGAGATGGCGATGAGCTCCTCGTTCTGTCGTTCCTCGGCCTGGACGAGCTGCCACTGATGCTCTGCCAGCAACGCACGTTTCTCGTCCGCACGGTTCTGGCT
>JALZDC010000243.1 GCA_030862755.1 Actinomycetota bacterium | reverse complement strand
TCTTGGGGCTGCCGGTCCGTCTCCGTGAGTCGAACGAACGTCTCCAGGGCTGCGGCGTGGGCCTTCGCGTCTCTGATCTCGGAGTCGGGCGTGTCCCGTGTGGAGGCGGCGGCCGGCGTCTCCGGCTTCGCCTTCTTTTGCTTCGACGCTCGCCTCGGTTCTTCGCCTGCCGGTCTCTCCTTGGGGGGTGTTGGGGGTAAGGGCTGTTGCTCGCGCGAGGCGCTGAGCGGACCCGCGGACGCGGCCACCCGGGCGTCGCGGGGTTCGTCGGCCACGACGTCCGACTCGGGAACTTGGACGACCGTGGGCTCCGTTGCCGATGGAGCGACGGAGGCGGGAGCCGCAGGAGCGGCGGGGGCCTCCGGGCGTGTCACGCTCGACTCGGCAAGCGTCAGGGCACGCTGGATGTCGCCCTCGAGCCGTCTTCGAGCCTCCTCCGACTCGGAGAGCTTCTCCTGCAGCCGTTTGACCCTCTCGGTGGCCAGCCGGTACACCTCGCGCACGGAGTGCAACCGGTCGTTGTCGATCAGGGAGAAGCCCGCGGGGATCGAGGCTGCGGGGGCGACCCCGGCATTGATCTGCTGGATCGGATCGCGGAGAGACAAGGCGCTCATGAAGAGGAACAACAGCACCAGGGCGCCGGCGAGGATCTGGTAGCTGAACCATTCGGTCCGAACCGGCGCGATCGTCCCCTCATCCGTCTGATCGATCTCGGCGACGGCATCACCCCTCAGCGGCGCGTAGGTCCTGAACAAGCTGCGCTCCGGATCTTCCGGCCCCCCGGTGTCCGAGATGCCCGAGGGACTGATCGGACCTTCGCGTGCAGCTTCGAGGAGGAAGGGCTCGTTCAAGCTGGCGTCGGGCCCGAGATCCACAAGAGGATCCGGCCGGCCTTCAGAGGCTGTGAACAGGAGCATCCCGTCGGTCGACCAGATCCGCACGCGCTCGACGCGAGGGTCCGTGAGGATCAGGAGACCGACGTAGGCCTCGAGCGAATCGGCCGACGCACCGTCGATAGGGCTCGTCAGATCGAGATCGTCGACCTTGGGAGCCAGGACGCGGTCCACGAGACGGACGGCGCGCTCCTCCGAGATCGCACGGCTCTGGTCGCGAGCCTGAGCCCCCGCGGTCAGGGCGTAGACGAGTCCGATGATCGCGACCAGGGACATGCCGCCCCAGACGTACCTGCTCACTCCGTCTCTGGTGAACCGTTGTATCGGGCCCATCCGGCCTCTCCTCGCCGGTGCAGTCGTTCGATCAGAGGCGCTGGACGCGCGCTTCCGAGGCACGATACCCGGTTCTGGGGCCCCAGCGACACCGCCGAACGACGGACGGAAGCTAGGCCTTCTGGAGGATGGACGAGACCGGAAGACCTAGCCAGGCTGCCGAGACGGGCTCACGGCTCGTCGGCGAGGCCGCCGAATCGCCTCGAGCGTTTCTGGAAGTCGCGGATGGCCTCGAACAGATGCTCGCGGTCGAAGTCCGGCCAGAACACCGGCGTGAACCAGAGCTCCGAATAAGCGACCTCCCACAGGAGGAAGTTCGAGATCCGTTGCTCCCCGCTCGTGCGGATCAACAGATCGGGTGGCGGCATGTCGGGCCTGTACAGCCGCTCGGCGATCTCCTCCTCGTCGATGCTCTCGGGGCGGAGCGTACCGTCGCGGACCTCGCGTGCCAGCTCCTTCACCGCGTCCACGACCTCCGCCCGACCTCCGTAGTTGAACGCGATCGTGAGGGTGGTCCCCGTGTTGGCAGCGGTGAGCGCTTCCGCCTCCAGGATCTCCTTCAGGACGGAGCGCGGGACCCGCCAATTGCGCCGCCCGATGAACCGGATCCGGACGTTCATCCGGTGCAGCTCGTCCCGGCGGCGACGGAGCAGGCTCCGGTTGAAGTTCATGAGGTACCGCACCTCGTGGGGCGGGCGCCGCCAGTTCTCGGTGGAGAACGCGAACACGGTCAGCCACGGCAGGTCCACCTGGACCGCCCCCTGCACCGTGTCCCACAGGGCCTCCTCCCCCGCGCCGTGACCTTCGGTCCGAGGCAGGCCACGCTGCCGCGCCCAGCGCCCGTTGCCGTCCATCACGATCGCGACGTGGGCCGGGACGAGGTCGGGCGGCAGCGTCGGCGGCGTCGC
>JALZDC010000221.1 GCA_030862755.1 Actinomycetota bacterium | reverse complement strand
CGTCGAAGACGAGCCCGTCACCCTGCCGGTACACGAGGGTGTTGGCGCTCCCGAGGTCGACCGCGAGGTCCCGACCCACCTAGCTCCCCATGACCCATCGAGCCTCGCCGGAGACGAGGCCTTCCTTCTTCCAGATCGGGACGTCTTCCTTCAGCCGTTCGATCCCGTGCCGACAGGCCTCGAAGGCTTCCGCGCGATGTGGGGCCGAGCAGGCGACGACGACCGAGGCCTCCCCGACCGCGAGGTCTCCGCTCCGGTGCAGGATGGCCACCCGCCGGAGCGGCCAGTCTTCCAGCATCGTGGTGGCGATCTCGTCCAGGCGCTCGGTCGCCAGCTCGTCCCAGGCCTCGTAGTGAAGCCCCGTCACGTCGCCCGCCTCCGAGCGGTCCCGGACGGTCCCCACGAACACGCACGTCCCGCCCGCCCCCGGGTCGGCGACGAAGGCCAGCGCCTCGTCCACGGAGAGGGGCTCGGCCGAGATACGAACCAGGACACCCTCGGACACGGCGGACATCGTATCGGGAGAGCCGCGTACGATGGTCGGGTGAGCGGTGGATTCGGCTTCGGCGCCGGAGATCCTGAGGCCTTCAAGGACGCCCCTCTGTTCCGCGAGCTCCAACGGGTGATGTCCTCGACGAGCGGCCCGGTGAACTGGGAGCTGGCCCGTCAGGTGGGTGTCGCGAACGCGGTCGAAGCGGGCCCTGATCTGGAGCCGACCGAGGGCGACCTCAGGATGGTCGAGGAGGCGGTCCGGGTCGCCGAGCTGCAGGTCGGGAGATTCACCGGGCTGGCGGCGCCGGCGGATGTTGCGCGGGTCCGCGCCGTCCGCCGAGCCGGATGGGTGAACGCGAACAGCGAGAGCCTGAAGGCCCTCCTCGAACCGGCGGCGCGGCGACTGACCGACGCGATCGAGCGGAGTGCCGGTGATCAGCTCCCACCCGAGATGGCGCAGGTCTCGGGGTTCCTGCGACAGCTCTCGCCGCTCCTGCTCGGCACCCAGGTGGGCCAGGTCCTCGGGATGCTCGCGCAACGGGTGCTCGGGCAATACGACATCGCGGTACCGAGATCGGGGCCGGGGCAGCTCCTGTTCGTCGTCCCGAACCTCGTGGCATTCGAACGCGATTGGTCGCTCGACCCGAGGGAGTTCCGGACGTTCGTCGCGCTGCACGAGGTGACCCACCGCTTCGAGTTCGCTCAAGGGTGGGCCGGCGACCGGTTCCGAGAGCTCTTGGACGATTACCTGTCGACGTTGAAGCTGGACGTCGAAGGGATGCAAGCCCGGCTCGGCTCGCTCGATCCCGCGGATCCCGAGGCCCTCCGCCGGCTCGCCGACTCCGAGGAGGGGCTCTTCTGGGCGGATCTGGACGACGAGCAGCGCCTGAAGCTCGGGAGGATCCAGGCCTTCATGGCGGCCGCGGAGGGCTACGGCGACCACGTGATGCAGGCGCTGGGCGCGGAGCTGCTCGGCACCTATCCGCGGATCGAGGAGGCGATGAAACGCTACCGCGATGGCGAGCACGGCGATCCCGTGTTCGAGCGCCTCCTCGGCGTGGACATGAAGCGCGAGCAGTACCGGAAGGGCGGGGCGTTCTGCGAGCTGGTCGTGGAGCAGACGGACGAGACCACGCTCGCGCGGATGTGGGGATCGGCGGATGCGATGCCATCCCTCCCGGAACTCGATGAGCCTCGTCTCTGGCTGGCGCGAACCGTCTAGGGCTGGGGTCGGAAGCTCGTCGGCTATCATCGCCCGACGATGACCATCGGAGAGCTGATCTCGGCGGCCGTCGTCGACGAGCGGGTCTGGGACGCGTATCGGGAGACGGCATCCGACGGCATCTACCTCGTCGGTCAGCCTGGCCCAGCCCTGCCGTTCGTGATCTTCAGAGCATGGAAGGTTCCGACGGGTTTCGTCTCGGAGGAGATCAGGCTGGTGGGCCCGTCCGGACGCACGTTGTACCGGTGGGGTCCGCAGGTGCGTCGGATGCGAGGTGCGATGGATCTCACGGTCGAGCTTGATCGGATCGACGATGCGGTGCTCGAAGAGACCGGCACCTACGTGGCCTCCTTCATCCTCGAGGGGGAGATCCTCGGAGAGATCGAGTTCCCCGTGTACGTGCAGGCCGCAGCGCAGAAGCTCCCGAAAGACACCGAGGAGGGATTGCGGAAATCCGACGTCATCTGGGTCGGTACGCGTGTGAACGGTGACAAGCGTATGGCGCCGGTGTGGTTCGCGTTCAAGGACGGAAGGATCTTCCTGCTGTCCTGCCGCGATCAGGACGCGCATGAGCAAACCGTGCCGGGCGTCCCGGACGCGCAGGAGCTGGTGGTGGTGACCCGGCGGAAGCTCCGCGACACGTCGCTCCAGGAGTTCACGGCGGCGCAGCGGCTGCTCGAGGGGGCAGAGTGGGAAAGCGCCGCCAGGATGCTGGTGGATCGTCGCCGGAGCCGTGT
This sequence comes from Actinomycetota bacterium, assembly GCA_030862755.1. GTDB lineage: Bacteria > Actinomycetota > UBA4738 > UBA4738 > HRBIN12 > JAJNBA01. Next base: position 955 of record JALZDC010000221.1, on the reverse strand, counting down.
CGGTCCGCCTGACGAGTCGCTCTCACGCTGGCGCGGGAAGTGCGACATCGTGGAGCTCACGCCGAACGTGGCGACGGTCGAAGCCGCCGGCTGACGACACGGGCTAGCGGTTCATCGCTCGACCGACGGCCCCCGCGATGGCCGCCAGCTGCTCTCCGAGCTCGACGACCTCGTGCGGGAGGAGGGCTTGCGCCCCGTCGACCATCGCTTCCTCGGGAGCCGGGTGCACGTCCAGCATCACGGCATCCGCGCCGGCTGCGACCGCTGCCTTCGCCATCGCCGCCACCAGGTGCCGTTTGCCCACTGCGTGCGACGGGTCCACGATCACGGGCAGGTGCGACTCGTATTGGGCCACCGCCATACCCGCGAGGTCGAGCGTGTTGCGCGTGGCCGGTTCGAACGTGCGGATCCCACGTTCGCACAGGATGATCTCGGAGTTCCCTCGCTGCGCCACGTATTCCGCCGCCTGCAACCATTCGTCGATCGTCATCGCCTGGCCGCGCTTCAGCATCACCGGCTTGTTCGTCAGCCCGACCTCTTTCAGGAGTTCGAAGTTCTGGGCGTTGCGCGTCCCGATCCGGATGCAGTCGGCAACCTCCGCCACGTGCTCGACCTGGTTCAGGTCGACGACCTCGACCACGAAGGGCAGGCCGGTGCGCCGTCTGACCTCCTGCAAGATCTCGAGGCCCTCTTCCCCTAATCCCTGGAACGAGTACGGGGACGTCCTCGGCTTGTACACGTCTCCCCGCATGATCGTGGCCCCCGCCGCCTTCGATGCCTCCACGGCGGCCATCGTCTGCCCCTCGCTCTCCACCGCGCACGGGCCGGCGATCAGCGTGAACGTCTCGCGTCCGACCGGCGTCGTCCCCACCTTGACCGTGGTCGTCTCGGGGTGAAGGTCCCGCGCGACCATCTTGTAGGGCTTGCCGATCCGGATGACGTGATCGACTCCCTG
>JALZDC010000194.1 GCA_030862755.1 Actinomycetota bacterium | reverse complement strand
CCAGCGAGAGGTTCGACGTGTAGCCGTGCGCGCAGTGCGCGATCACCCACCTCGCCTCGGGCGCCGGCTTCGCCAGCTCCTTCAGCGTGCGGAACGACACCCCGGTCCAGGTGTTGTCGAGCGTCGTCCAGCCGGTCAAGCAGTGCATGTCGGCGTCCACGGTCACGTTCGGCAGCGCCCGCAGCTCCTGGTACGAGAGCGTGACGGGGTTCTCCACCAGCCCGCTCAGCTCGAGGTCCCAGTTCTCGCCGTCGAAGGCCGGGATCGGGCCGTAGTGCAGCACGGGCCAGGTCTTCACGAGCCGCTGGCCCGGCGGGATACGCGGAGCGATCTCCGGCGGGTAGTTCTTCGAGAACAGCGCCATCAGGTCCCTTTCGTCTCGGCTTCGGCAGAGAGGGCGCGCCAGGCGTCCAGCGCGATCCCGATGCCCGCGTCGTCGACGTCGAGGTGCGTGACCATCCGGACCTTGCCGTCCGAGTGGGTCACGCCAACGTCGAGAGCCGCCAGCCGGTCGATCGCCTCGAGCAGCGGCAGCCCCACGGCTTCGGTGTCGACGAAGACCATGTTCGTTTCAACCTGCTCGAGGTCCACGGTTCCGGGGAGGACCTCGGCGATCCCTTCCGCGAGCCTCCGGGCCCGCTCGTGGTCCTCGTGGAGCCGCCTCGGGCCCTCCTCCAGGGCGATCAGCCCCGCGGCCGCCACGATCCCGGCCTGCCGCCAGGCGCCGCCGTAGAGGATCTTCAACCGGCGAGCTTCTCGCGCCAGGTCGGCAGGGCCGCACAGAACCGATCCGATCGGGGCGCCGAGCCCCTTCGAGAGGCAGAACATCACCGTGTCGGACTCGGCGGCGATCTCTGCCGCATCGACCCCCGCGGCTACGGCGGCGTTGAAGATCCGCGCGCCGTCCAGGTGGATCGGAACGCCGACGTCGTCCGCCACCTTCCGCACGGCGCGGAGCTCTTCCAGGGGCATCACGCGGCCACCGGCGCCGCCGACGGTGTTCTCGACCGAGAGGAGGTCGATCACCTCGACGTCGTAGAACTCGTCGGGCTCCAGGAGCCGGGCGGCCTCCTCGGCGTCGATCCAGCCGCGAGACCCGGCGTCGACCGTCCGATACGCGATGCCGGCAAGGGCCGCGGCGGTCATCACCTCGACGCTCGTCACGTGGAGGCCTGCGGCCGCGGCGACCAGATGGCCGGCCCCCTTGAAGTGAAGGCGCAGTCCGATCTGGTTCGCCATCGTGCCCGTCGGCACGAAGACGCCGGCCTCCTTGCCCAGCGCCTCCGCAGAGCGCTCCTGCAGGCGGTTCACGGTCGGGTCGTCGCCGTACCAGTCGTCTCCGACCTCGGCCTCGGCCATCGCGCGGCGCATCGCCTCGGATGGCGTCGTGACCGTGTCGGAACGGAGATCGACTCGGAAAGGACTCACGGAGCGCGAGTCTATCCCGCCTCAGTACAGGAACATCGGCTTGCCGTCGACGTGGCGGATCTTCGGACGGTACTCGTCCACGTCGTAGAGCGCGTCGACGTCGGCTCGCTTCACCCCCTGCCGGACGACCTCGAGCGGCACGTTCACGTAGCTCCCGTTCCGGAGCGCGACGAGGCGCCCGTGCGTCTCCTCGAGGAGGAGGTCGGCCGCCATCACGGCATAGTTGATCGCCACCATCAGGTCGAGGGAATCGGGCTGTCCCGAGCGCATCAGGTACCCGATCTGTTGGTAGATGACCCCTTCGCCGGTGATCTCTTTCAAAGCCTCGCCGGTCTGCGCGCCGATCCCGCCGAGCTTTCGGTGCCCGTAGGCGTCGGCGCTCCCGCCCATCACCATCTCGCCGCCGACGAAATGCGCGCCCTCCGAGATCGTGGTCATCGCGTAGCGCGAGGGGTTCTTCCGTTTGTCGTCGATGAGGAACGTCGCGAGCTTCTCGACGTCGAACGGCACCTCGCTGATGATGGCGCGGTCCATCCCCGAGAGGTAGGCCGAGACCAGAGACGTCTCCCCGCTGTAGCGACCGAAGACCTCGACGACCGCCAGGCGCTCGTGAGATCCGGCGCTCGTCCGGAGCTGGTGGATGAAGATCACCGTACGGGTCACCGCGGTCGAGAAGCCGATGCAGTAGTCGGTCCCGTGGACGTCGTTGTCCATCGTCTTAGGCACGGCGACGACGGGCACGCCCTCGTCGTGGAGCCGGAGCGCGAAGGAAAGCGTGTCGTCGCCGCCGATCGGGATAAGCGCGTCGATCCCCAGGTGGTCGAGCACCTTCAGGATGTGAGGGGTGTGGTCGCGCGCCTCGTCGGACACGCGACCGGCCTTCAAGAAGTCCGGCTCGTCGGATGCACGGACCTTCGCGGGGTTCGTGCGCGATGTGTGAAGGATGGTCCCTCCCGTCCGGTCGATCGTCCGGACGGCGTGAGGGTCCAGCGGCAGGGTGTGGGTCGTGCTCGAGGAGGGATCCGAGGGATCGCACTCGAGCAAGCCCGCCCACCCACGACGGATGCCCAGCACCTGGTGCCCATCCGCGATCGCACGGTTGGTCGCGGCCTTGATGCAGGCGTTCAGGCCGGGAACGTCTCCGCCGCCGGTGAGGATGCCGATGCGCACGCATCGACCCTACAACCCGCTTCGCGCTCGGCCCCGGAGGGCTGTGGCCTCCGCCCGAGGCGCCCTACCCGAAGAAGACCTCGGCTTCGCGGTAGAGCTCCGGAGGGAGCAGGTTCCGCTGCGCGACGGCCTCCGCGATCGGCACGTCCTCGACGTCCTGCGCCTTCCGAGCCACCATCCTGCCCCAGCCGCCCGCGGAGGCCAGATCCGACGCGGCGATCCCGAAACGCGTCCCGAGGACGCGGTCGAACGCCACCGGCGAGCCCCCCCGCTGGAGGTGCCCGAGGATCGTGACACGCGTCTGGAACCCGGTTCGCTTCTCGATCTCGGGCGCGAGGTGGTTCGCCACCCCACCGAGGCGCGGGAAACCGTTCTCGTCGAGCGGCGGCTCGGGCAGCTCGAGCGTGCCCTCCTTGGGCACGGCGCCTTCCGCCACGACGACGATCGAGAACGAGCTCCTGCTCGCGTGACGGTGGCGGAGGTGGTCGCAGCCCCGGTCGAGGTCGAACGGCTGCTCGGGGATCAAGATGGCGTCCGCGCCTCCGGCCATGCCGGCGTAGACGGCGATCCAGCCCGCGTGCCGACCCATCACCTCCACGAGCATTACCCGGTCGTGGCTCTCCGCGGTCGAGTGCAGGCGGTCGATAGCGTCGGTCGCCACCTGCACGGCGGTGTGGAAGCC
>JALZDC010000168.1 GCA_030862755.1 Actinomycetota bacterium | reverse complement strand
AAGGTAACCTGTCCGTGTATTTCCGGACCGGAGACGTTCCGCGTGCCGACCAACCTGTCCAGGCTCTCCAGTGCAGGGTGGGGCACAGGCTCCTTCTCAGCCATCGTCTGTCTCCTTCCGCTCGGTGGTTCGACCCTAGGTCGCCGGCGGGATGTTCTGGTTGAGCCGGAAGACGTTGGCGGGATCGTAGCGACGCTTGATCTCCCTGAGCCGGTCCCAGGTGGCTGCTGGGTACGCATCGCGGATCCGGGAGTCGCCTTCGTCGCCGGGGAAGTTGACGTAGGCGCCGGCGTCATCCTGGCGTAGTGCCCCCGCGAGGCCGTCGACCCAGTGCCGGTGTCTCTCCGCCTCCTCCGGATCCTCGTAGAGCGCCGCCACGTTCCCCATGATCGTCGACCGTCTGCACGCCTCTTCGGCGATGATGGCCGTGACGCAGATCCGGGTGCTCGGCGGCGCGTTGGCACGCGTGCCCGCCGACGCCACCGCCTTCGCGCATCGCCAGAGCCGGATCACTCGACCGGCCAAGTCGGCACGGAGCTCCGGGATCGAGAGGGGGCGGGCGATGTCCTCATGAGGCGCTCCTTCGGTAGTTGACGGTCGTCTCACGGAACCTATGCCGGCGGGGACCGACACCCCTCGCTTCCGAGGGTGCTCAGGTCGTTTTTCTTGCTTGACAAGAAAAGTTGTCGGTGACAGACTGGCGCCATGTTGGAGGTGGCGGTCATCGAGGACCCGGCCACGGCCGAGGTGTCGCTGGACCCGCTGCGGAGCCGATTGCTCGCGGAGCTGGCGGAGCCCGGATCGGCGACGATGCTTGCCGGCAGGGTCGGTCTGGCGAGGCAGAAGGTGAACTACCACCTCAAGGCGCTGGAGCAGCATGGCCTGGTCGAGCTCGTGGAGGAGCGCCGGAAGGGCAACATGACGGAGCGGCTTTTCAGCGCCACCGCGGCTTCGTTCGTGATCTCACCGTCGGCGCTGGCGGCGGTGCAGCCCGACCCCTCTCGCTCGCCGGATCGGCTGTCCGCTCGCTGGCTGATCGCGGTCGCCTCCCGGCTCGTCCGGGAGATGGGCGAGCTCGTCGCCGGCGCAACCAAGGCTCGCAAGCGGCTCGCGACGTTCGCGATGGACGGTGAGATCCGTTTCGCGTCGGCCGCCGATCGGGCCGCGTTCGCCGAGGAGCTGGCGAGCGCGGTCACCCGACTGGTCGGGAAATACCACGACGATGCGGCCAAGGGCGGACGCGATCACCGCGTGATCGTTGCCGTGCATCCGACCCTCAAGCCAGATGTCGAGACCGACGGACACGAGACGAGAGAGGAGTCCTGAGATGGCGCACCCGTTCGAGCTGACGCACGAGATCGAGGTCGGCGCGACCCCTGAGGAAGTCTGGGACGCGATCGCGACCGGGCCCGGCGTCGACGCGTGGTTCATGGGGCGGAACGAGATCGAGCCGCGGGAGGGCGGCACCACCCGCATGGCGATGCGCGGTTCGACCGAGGAGGCCACGGTGACGGCGTGGGAGCCGCCGACGCGGTTCGCCAGCCGCACTCCGGAAGGTGAGGATGGCTCGCTCCACGCGTTCGAGTACCTCGTCGAGGGACGTGAGAAGGGCACCACGGTCGTCCGGTGGGTCCACAGCGGGTTCCTCGGTGACAACTGGGAGCGGGAGTACGAGGGGCTCTCCGAGGGCGACCCGATGTACTTCGACAAGCTGCGCGTGTATCTGACGCACTTCCGCGGCCGGACGGCCACGCCGGTGAACGTGTTCGGTCCGGTGGCCCCGGATCGCGACGAGGCGTGGGCGGCGTTCCACCGCGGGCTCGGGCTGGCTGGTGCCCCCCAGATCGGCGACCGGGTCCGGCTCACCCCTGAGGGGCTCCCGCAGCTCGACGGCGAGGTGGACTGGCTCTCCCGGGATTTCCTGGGGGTGCGCACCGACGAAGGGATCTACCGATTCATGCACATCAGCGTGTTCGGAGGTCCGACCGGCGTCGGACACCACATCTTCATCGAGGGCCTGGATCAGCAGGAGACCGAGGACGCCTGGGTCTCCTGGCTCACGAAGCTGTTCTCGTAGTCTCGGATCGAGGAGGGATATCGAGATGGAAACCCTCACGTCGAGAGATGGCACCACCATCGCGTTCGACCGGATGGGTGAGGGACCTCCGGTCATCCTGGTGAGCGGTGGATCGGTGGATCGCACATCGAACGCTCCGCTCGCGCAGGAGCTCGCGACCGACTTCGCCGTCTACAACTACGACCGCCGAGGCCGAGGTCCGAGCGGGGACACACCGCCGTACGCGATCGAGCGCGAGATCGAGGACATCGGGGCGGTGATCGAGGCGGCCGGCGGCTCCGCGAACCTCTTCGGCACCTCGTCGGGCGCGGCGCTGGCCCTCGAGGCGGCGGCGGCCGGGCTCCCGGTGACGAAGCTCGCGCTCTGGGAGCCGCCGTACATCCTGGACGAGAACGCCCGGCCGCCGGCGGACCAGGTGGAGCAGTACGAGACGATGGTCGCGGAGGGGCGCCGGGGCGACGCCGCCGAGTACTTCATGACGAAGGTGGTCGGCATGCCGCCCGAGTTCGCCGCGCAGGCGCGGAACGAGCCGTGGTGGCCGTCCCAGGAGGCGCTGGCCCACACCCTCGCCTACGACGCGCGGATCATGGGGGACTACTCGCTGCCGACCGAGCAGGCTGCTTCCGTCAAGGTTCCCACGCTCGTGATCGCCGGAGGAGCGGACATGCCGTTCATGCGGGAGACCGCGCAAGCCCTCGCGGACGCGCTTCCAGACGGCGAGGTTCGGCTCCTCGAGGGCCAGGGGCACAACGTCGACCCGGCCATCCTGGCTCCGGCGTTGAAAGAGTTCTTCGGGTGAGGTTCCGCACGACGCTCGAGCGATCGGGCAAGACCGCGACCGGCTTCGAGGTGCCCTCCACCGTCGACAGTGTCTCGGCGCCGGGAAGCGGTCGCCTGTCCGGGCGACGATCAAGGGCCACACGCACCGCAGCACCGTGGCGTCGATGGGCGACGGGTTGTCGTACAGCAACAAAGGTTGGCATGTGCAGTCGATCGAGGTGCCAAGGCCGACGAGACCCGGCAGCGACGGATCGCGAAGCCGGTAGCCGCACTATGAGAGGGCCAGCTCCGGTAGGTCTCGGCCGCTCGCCGGTCACCAGCTCTTCTCAACCGACCAGTGGGGTCATCGAGACGGAGCTAGGGTCGAACATCGACTCGAAGGTCTTGACGCCGGGATGTCCGGCGGATCCCTCGAATGCCCTGGGCGGCCTCGCCCGTGTCGAAGCGAACGATGTCCATCCACGACCCGTCGTCGGCACGGAGAAGATCGAGGCTCACGGATCCCTCCTGCTTCCCGAGGAAGCCTGATCAGGTCTCCTCCGCCGCCTCGAGGAACGCCTCCTCGTCCGTGCCCGGAACCCAGCGGGTACTGCGACACCTCCACGATCATCGCCGGGTCCACATCCTCGTCGACGCTGCGCATCGCCCGAGCAGGGTACCGATGAGGGCTGACTAGACTGGCTGCTTCGTGGAACGGGGCGCTGATCGGACGACTGCGGTGGGCGGCTCTCCGGCCCACCTGGGACGCGAGGCTCGCGTTCCGACCCAGGCGCGTGCTGACGAGGCCGGCGACATCTCGCCGCCCGAGGATCGTGATGGAGAGCGTCTCCGGATCGCCGGCCTGCTGGAGAAGCACGCGCCGCCCGACTGGGAGCAGCGCTTCCGGAAAGACGAACTGCTCGACGCGATCATCGACGGCGACCCCATCCAGATGTTCGTGATGGCCGCCGATATCCGCGAGTCCACGATGCTGATGAAGGAGGCCGTCCGGTTCGAGCTCTTCGCCCGCACCATGGACAAGTTCGTGTCGGCCGTACGACGCGGGATCGGGGCTCCGGGAGGCTGGTTCGACAAGTTCACCGGCGACGGCTTCCTCGCCTACTGGATCGTGCAGGCCGCACCCGAGGAGGAGTACCAGCGACGCTTCGTGGAGGCGGCGGGCAACCTGGCGCACACCGCACACGAGCTGATCGACCTGTTCCACCGTCGGGTCCTCGAGGACTTCCGCCGAAATTCCCGGAATCTCTCGCAGGGCGTCGGGCTGTCTATGGGGTTGGACGCCGGTCCCGGATACCTCGTGCAGATCGCCGGCGAATTGACCCTGGTGGGCCCGCCGGTGGTCGGTGCCGTCCGGATGGTGACGGCGGCCGCGAAGCCACAGGATATCTTCGCGAACGTCTACCTCGGGGAGCATCTCCACGGCGAGCAGGACGGGATCTACGAAGCGTTGGGCATGACCGCCACGCGGGAGAGCCGTCCGACCAAGGAGTACCCGAACGGGCAAGAGGTCTATGCGCTGACCTTCACGCCCAACGAGCGATCCGACAGCGAGCCCGGCACCGGGTCGACGTAGCGGTCGCGAGTCGAGCGATGAAGATCGCGATCATCGGTACGGGGAAGATGGTTAGGGGGTTCGCCACCGCTCTCGCCCCCAAGCACAAGGTGATCGTGGGATCGCGGGACGAAGGCCAAGCCACGGCGACGGCCGTGGAAGGAGCTTCGAGGTGACCGACGCTTGCGGGTCGCGTTGAGACTCCCGTCGTGTCTATGCTGAAACGTCGCTGGCCCGCCGGCTCAGGAAGGAGTGGAGGGTCATGGGGAAGGTCGTGCACTTCGAGATCCCGGCGGACGATGTCGCGAGGGCCAGGGAGTTCTACGGCTCCATCTTCGGGTGGCAGCTGCAGGACATGGCAAGCGAAGGTATGGACTACACCATCGTGATGACGACGCCCGTCGATCAACAGACCCAGTTGCCGACGGAGCCGGGCGCGATCAATGGCGGCATGATGAAGCGCGCCGCCGACACGCCGTCGCCCGTGATCACGATCGACGTCGAATCCATCGACGATGCGCTCAAGCAGGTCGAGGCCGGCGGGGGCAGCGCCGTCAGGCCGAGAACGGAGATCCCGGGGATGGGCGCGTTCGCCTACTTCAAGGACACGGAGGGGAACGTCATCGGTCTCTGGGAGACCGCGTGAGCCTGTTCCGACTCACTCCGCGCGGCCGGCCTCCAATAGCTGGCTGAGCCGGTCGATGAACCCGACCTGACCACGTAGGAGCTTCCGCCGAGCGGTCTCCAGGTCGAACCAACCTGCTCGGTCGACCTCAGCGAACTCGCCGGTCCGGCCCGAGCGCGGCGGCCACTCCATCGTGAACGTGTTGCTTTCGATCTCTGCGACATCGAGATCTCCAGGCAGTGCCCAGGCGCTGACGAGCTTGCCGCTCGGCTGTGGCAGCTCCCCGAGGAACGTCGGTGACGATGCATCCGGCGGCTCGTGCCCCAGCTCCTCGCCGAACTCGCGGATCGCCACCTCGAGCGGATCCTCGTCCGGCTCGTACTCACCCTTGGGCAGCGACCACGCCCCCTCGTCCTTCTTCGCCCAGAACGGGCCACCGGGATGCACGAGCAACACCTCCGGCTCGTCGTCGACCTGCCGGTACACGAGCAATCCGGCGCTCCGTTTCGGCATCCGCCCGCCTCTCCGCCTCAGCCAGCCGACCGTTCGTGGATCTCTCGTACCGTGCCGATCGTGTCGGCTTCGTGGGCGCCTTTGTCGGGCCGGTAGCCCTTCACCCGCGCGAACCGGAGGGCCACCCCGCCCGGATAGCGCGTGCTCGTCTGCAGGCCGTCGAAGGCGACCTCGACGACGAGCTCCGGGCGGACATGGACGGTGATCCCCTCGCTCCCCGTTTGGATCTCCTGGAGGCGCTCCGTCTGCCAGGCGAGCACCTCGTCGGTCATGCCCTTGAACGTCTTCCCGAGCATCACGAAACCGCCGGTCTCGGGGTCGCGCGCGCCGAGGTGCAGGTTGCTGAGCCATCCTCGCCTGCGACCGTGGCCCCACTCGGCGGCGAGGACGACGAGATCGAGCGTGTCGGCCCGCTTGACCTTGATCCAGCTCGCCCCCCGCCGTCCCGCCTCGTAGGGCGCATCGAGCGCCTTCACCATCACGCCTTCGTGGCCGCGCTCCAGCGCGTCGTCCAGGAAGCGCTCGGCCTCTCCGACGTCCTCGGTCACGATCCTCGGCACGCGTTGCTCGGCGGGCAGCCGTTCCTCGAGGGCGGCGAAGCGATCGCCGGCGGGGCGGTCGATCAGATCCTCGCCGTCGAGGTGGATGAGGTCGAAGACGAACGAGGAGAGGGGGTAGTCCGCGCGGAGCTGCGCGAGGTCGCGCCGGCTCCGGCTCCCGAAACGGCTCATCGTCAGGCCGAACGGGTGGGGTCGCCCGCCGGGTCGCAGCGCGAT
>JALZDC010000152.1 GCA_030862755.1 Actinomycetota bacterium | reverse complement strand
TCGTAGGATCGCTCGGCTCGCACTCGCCGCCGTCATCTCCCTACCGCCTGCGATCGGAACGATACGCAGGCCGGCCGTTCGGCCTGCCGCGGTTCCGACCCCTAACTCGGAAGGCGCAACGTCGTGCGGTCGTAGGGTCGTTCTCGGGACTTCCTGACCTCCAGAACGCGAGAGAGCGGGAGGAGCAGGTATCAAGCGTCTCGTCTGCATCCTGCTCGGGCTGCCGGACCTGACGTGGCCCGGGGGCCTGAGCATGCCTCCCGCGGCAAGACTCGCGCGTGGGTTCTGCTCCCCCCGCAGCTACCTCTCGATAGCGCCTCCGACGGTACACCCGCGGGACGCGGTCCCGCAAAGCGGCTCGTCAGGATCCCGAGGCGGCCGGATGCTCCAGGAGGTCGGCGAGTCGTTCCGCCCGGTCGGCGGCGTCGAGGGGCATGCCAGAGGACACGGCTCGCGCGATGAGGAGGATCTCCCGCTCGACCGTGGGAACCATCCGGCCGGGCCGCCGCCGGATCACCGAATCGAGCCGGCCGACCGCACGCTCCAAGCGGCGCATCACGGTGAGGTCCGGGCGGCGCCGATCCCGGTACTCCGCGAGCGAGATGATCTCTCCCATGGGTCCATGATGGGGGCCGCCTCTGACATGCCTGGGAGATCGGGTTTCCTAGGCGACGCGGACCGAGTTGACCGGCGCCAGTCGCTTGCGCACCGTGAACCAGGAGGCCCCCCGATCCCCCGACCCGAACACGTCGCCCGAGGTGGCGCCGAAGTACAGCCCCATCTTCGGCCCCTCACCCTCGCGGTCGAATGCCTGCCGCAGGATCGTGAGGTAAGCGTTCTCCTGCGGGAGTCCGTCGCTCAGGGAAGTCCACGTCGCACCGGCGTCGCGCGTCCCGAACACGCGCACGCGCCCGTCCACCGTCACGCGGTCGGTGTCGGCCACGAGCGGGATCACCAACGCCGAGTCCGGATTTGCGGGGTCGACCACCATCGGGAAGCCGAAATCCGAGGGGAGCCCTTCCGCGATCGAGCTCCAGGTCTCGCCCGCGTCGTCGCTTCGATATACGCCGCCGTGGAACTGCATGAAGAGGCGCTCGGGACGTAGGGGTGCGCGGTGCATGTTGTGCACGCACAGGTCGATCGTGTCTCCTTGCGAATCCTCCGGGACGTAGCGGGGTACGAGGCCGGCGTTGCCGTGACGCCACGTCTCCCCGGCATCGTCGCTGAGCCACACACCGACCGCTGAGATGCCGATCGCGAGCCGCGCGGGGTCGCCCGGCCAGGTGGCGATCGAGTGGAGACAGAGCCCGCCGGCGCCCGGCTGCCAGGAGCCGCGGGTGGGTTGATCCCACAGGGCGCGATTCAGCTCCCACGTGAGTCCTCCGTCGGTGGACGCGAACAGCGCCGCCGGAGCGACGCCCGCGTACATCAGCCCGTCCGCCTCACCCGGCCGGATCGCCCAGATCCGTTCGACCGACCAATCGTCGCCTTCGGGGAACGCGAGGCCGGTCGTCTGCTCCCAGCCGCCGCCCGGATCCATCGTGTGCATCACGCGCGGCCCGTAGTGGCCCGAGGTCACGGACGCGAGGAACCGCCCGGATCGAGGGTCGCGGATCGCGAACTCCACCTCGTCCCCTGGGAACGCGCGCACGGCAACCTCGAACGGCTTCTCCGCGCCCGGATCTCCTTCGAGCACGAACAGGCCCTTCTTCGTACCCACCAACAACTCGGTCACCTCGAACCTCCCGATATCGACGGAAGGACGTGCAGCGTCGCGTCCCGCGGGACGGGCGCGTCCTCCCTAACGCGATCGCCGTCCACGAAGATGTTCACATGGCGTCGGACGCGCCCGTGTTCGTCCAAGACCCAGCCGGTGATCTTCGGGTGGAGCCGCTCGAGCTCCCGAAGGATCTCGCCGACCGATGAGCCCTCGATCTCGACCTCGCGGTTGCCCCCGGCAAGATCCTTCAGCGGTGCCCGCAGCTTGACGCTCGCCATGTTCGGAGCCTATCCGGACGCCGCCGCGAAGCGCTCCAGCGGGACCTGCCAACCGGCGTCGTGACCCTCTCGTGCCTCCGCGGCCCGTGCACCGAGGTTGTCCTGAAGGCGAGGGCTCCATCGTCACCCTGGCCTCCGATGACGCTGACCCGTCAGCTCGTCCTGAGCTGGTCCGGGAACTTCCAGAACTCGAAGTGGTGGCCGTCGGGGATCAGGAAGTCGCCGCCCCAGTTGAAGCCCCAGGATTCGAGGATCCTGACGACGTCGCGGTTCATCGTAGGCTTGGCTCCGTAGGGATTCTCCGGCGCGTTGATGTCGATCGCGGCGCCGTAGGCATGGAACGACGGCGGCGCTGTCGGGCTCCGCGAGACCGTGCGGGAAGCCCAGCATCCCGAGTACACCTTGATCTCCGACATCAGGCCCGAGGCGAGGATCTCCTCGAGTGCTCCCTCGACCATGGGGATCAGCTTCCGGTGGCAGGTGACGGTGCCCAGCAGGGGCACCTCCGTGGTAACGATGTTCCGATCGACCCAAGAAGGATCGATGGTGAGGAATGCCGGGTCGGACTGCGGCGTCGCGGCGAACTCGCCGAACGCCTCCTTCACGAGGATCGGCGGATTCACTCCGCTCGCCACGCGCACGAAGCGCGTGCCGCCAGGGATGTCGGCCCGGAGCGGATCGTCCCCGACGAACGGCAGCAACGTCCGCTTCCACGCCGGGCGCGAGAGCTCTCGACTCGGCTGCGCGAGCAGGTATCGCTCATGAGTGATCCCGAGCCGGCGGCCCACTACGCGCGGTAGGAGCACCTCCGCCCAGCCCACCGCTTCGTCGGGCACGACGGCCCCCACGACGACCGAGCCGGTCCGGAATGTGAGCCTCCCGCCTGGACCGATACGACGGAGCCTCGCGCTGTGCTCACCGAGCACCGCCTTCCCCCCGCTGAGTGCCCGAACGACCTCACCCCGCGCGCTCGCCCCGACGAACGGGGCATAGTCCCTCGCCTGCACCGCGAACGCGTCGATCGGGAACGCGTATGGGCTCGGCGGTTCGTGCACCACCCGGCCGTCGGCGGCCGCCGTCTTCCGGAGCCACAACGTGTCGCCGGCGACCACCACGGCCTCCTCGAGACCCGCCAGTCGCTCCATCCTCCGCCGGAAGCTCGGATCGTCGAATCCGCCGGGGACCCACGCGAGGTAGTTGTCGGGACCGATGTATCCCTGGCTGCTTCCGCCAGAGGGTAGGCGGACCAGAGCGGCGTCTCGAGCGGGCCATAGCAGGAATGCTGCGATCGCCGTGGACATGACGAGGACCAGCGCGAGGAAACGTCGCCGAAGGGCGATCTGGTGCGGGGACATGTCCTTCCAGGCTACTGCGGCTCAGCCCCTCATCCGCGAACCGGCGGGGTCGTAGAAGGGGCGAGTCGAAAGGGTCGCCTTCACGAGGGTCCCCGCGCAGTCCACTTGCGCGGTGGCTTCCTCCCCGGAGAGGAGAGCGGCGTCCACCATCGCCAGGCCGGCCGCCGCCCCGAGCGTGTGCCCGTAGGCGCCCGACATCACCGTCCCCGCGATCCGCCCGCCGGCGACCACCGACTCGCCGTGGAGAAGCACGGGTTCCGGGTCCTCCAGCTTCAGGCTGACGAGTCGATGCGGGCGGAGGGCCTCTCTCGCGGCGCGCGCCCCCTCGACACCCACGAACTCCTTGTCCACCTTGACGACGTGCCCGAGCCCGGCCGTGAACGGGTCGTCGGTCGGGCCCACGTCGTGCCCGACGTGCACGAAGCCCTTCTCGATGCGAAGTGAATCCAGGGCGTGGTATCCGGCGAGCCGGAGCCCGAGGTCGCCCCCCGCCTGGAGGACCGCGTCGTAGACATGCACCGCGAACTCCGACGGGACGTAGAGCTCCCATCCGAGCTCGCCGACGAACGATGCGCGGACGGCGAGCGTGGTCGCGCTGCGGACCTGGATCTCCTTCGAGGTGAAGAACGGGAAGCTTTCGTTCGATAGATCGGCGGAGGTCAGTCGCGTGAGCAGCTCCCGGCTCCGTGGGCCCATCACGGCGAGGGTCGCAGAGGCGCTCGTCACGTCGGCGATCGTCACGGCCATGCCGCGGCCGTTCGCGCGGAGCCATTCGAGGCTTCGGTGTTGCGTGGCGGTCGGGGTGATGACGAGGAAGCGATCCTGCTCGAGGCGCGTGACCGTGCCGTCGTTCTCGATGCCGCCCCGCGCATTCAGGAACAAGGTGTAGACGACCTTCCCGTTCCGGATGTCGACATCGTTGGTGCAGACGTGCTGAAGGAGTCGAAGCGCCCCCGGGCCGGTCACCTCGATCTTCGCGAACGAGGTCAGATCGAACAGCGCCACCGCCTCGCGCGCCGCACGATGCTCTTCGGCCGCGTAGGGGAACCAGTTCTGGCGCCCGAACGAGTAGTTGTAGACGGGTTCCACGCCGGGCGGGGCGAACCAGTTCGCCCGCTCCCACTGCGCGAGCTCCCCGAAGCACGCTCCGGCATCTCGCAGGCGTTCGTAGAGCGGCGAACGCCGGATGTCGCGCGCGGTCGTCGCCTGCAGATTCGGCCAGTGCATCGCGTACAGGCGTCCGAGCGCTTCCTCGGTGCGCTCGTGCAGGTAGCGCTCGTTCGATTGGGTCCTCGCGAAGCGGCGGACGTCGACCTCCGAGGCGTCGAAGGTGGGCGCGCCCTCGCGGATCCATTCCGCGAG
>JALZDC010000126.1 GCA_030862755.1 Actinomycetota bacterium | reverse complement strand
GCTACACCAACCTAGGTGCAGGTGGAGCGATGAGGCGCCGGTCAGAGGAACTCGCGCCGAGCAGGTCCGTAGGCGAGGATCGCTGGCTCTTACATCCGCGATACCGTTGCTCCGGAACCGGCAAAATTCATCGCTTATGGCAGAGCGCCGTCAGCGGTGGGCGGCAGAGGACTCGAACCTCGGACCTTCTCGATGCCTCGGCGGCGGAAACCAGATCCGGCCCTCGGCGCGACCCGGCTCTACCCGACCGTCACCGGCTACAAGACGGTCGAGATTCAGGGCACCTCGATGGGCCAAGCACTGCCCCTTGGCTCCCTCGCCTACGTGCAACCGATCGATCAGCCCGCTGCGGGTGACGTGGTGACCTTCTCCGTTCAGGGCGGGTTCGTCTCCCACCGCGTGCTCGGAGACCGGACAGGCAACGGCACCGGCCGGTGGGTCACCAAGGGCGACGCCAACGATGCACCGGACGCGGCTCACATCCCCACCGAACGGATACTCGGCAAGGTCGTCGCGTACCTGCCCTACCTCGGAGTCGCGACATCGGTCCTCGCCAAGCCGGTAGTCCTCGCGTTCCTCGTCATTGGAGCGGCACTACTGGTCGTCCTCACCCCCAAGAAGCAAGGAACCCCGGCCACCTAGCCGGGGTTCCCCCTTTTTGCTTCCGCCCCAGACGGCACCTACGCGCCGATCACCCGCCAACGGGCGCTCACATCGTCGTAGATGATCTCCACCGACGCACCCGGGAGCAACGTGAAGTTGGCCCCGCCCGGACAAATGAACCGGTTAGCAGCGAGGCTGCTCCCGCTTTCATGGGCAAGGATGATGTTCGTCGCCGAGTTCGTGTTACAGATCAGGTGCGCAGCCTAGGATCGGTAGCGGGTGACCTCGCCCCGCTCGTTCAGACAGAAGCCCTTGGTGGGGTCGGTGAACTGACCGTCGGTCACCTCGAACGGATCGAAGTCCGGCGCCTTAGGGAGGCGCACGCCGATCTCGAACACAATGAAGTTCCCATCCTCCAGCGCCGGCGCCATCAACTCGGCGCAATTCCCTCCGGTTCGGGGGTCATCGAGCAACGGACCCGACCAGAACCAGGGGCCGTCGGGCTCGGTGCCGTACAGGAGGAGGTCGCCTTCATCGGGATCCGTACTTCCCCCGATGCGCGCGGTTCTATTCAATTCGATGCGGACCTGCTCTCCCTGCACGGTCTCCACCTCCACAACGCTTCCATCCACAAACTCGCGTACGGCGATCTCGCCGGTGATCTCGGGCTCGCGGACGACGTCCGGGATGTCGACCCCGGTCTCGCAGGCGTTCCCAAGGAGCATGAAGAGCGCGACGGCGAGCGTGAGAGGCCGTGGCGGCCTCCGGGCGACCGCACGCTGCCCAGGTGTCACGGCTCCCCTTCTGGTGCTCGGGTTAGATGCTGGGCGACCGTATGGAGGACTCGCCAGTGGCGTCAAGGTCATCAGGACCATTGCCTCACTGCTTCAGGTTCGAACAGTACAAACGGCGGACGGCGTGTCGTCGCTCGACGATTGTCTGGGCCGCTGCGTCGGCGTCGATGACGCATCAGCCCGAATGCTCAGGTCCGCTAAGACCACAGGACTCAGGTGAGCTCACCGGTCGAGCACAGTGGGCGGCCCAGTACCGCGCGATCCGGCATCTCCACCACCTGCGGAGCCGCAGCGGTCGGGAAGAACTGGTCAGTGTCCACCGACCCCGACCCCAGATCGGGAAGTTGCGACTGCTCCCCGTCGCGCGCATCAGCCCACGGCAAGCCGCCCCGCGCCGGGTCGTACCCGCCGTCCCGATGCGTATGGCGCGACCGCGCCTGACCGGGCTTGGCCCCGCCATGCCGGTTACGTACGTGCTTGCCTGTCTGACTCATGGTTGGTCTCTCCTATCTGTAAGTTGGGAGCGGCAGGACAGGTCCAGTGCCCTACCGCCCCCGATTGCGGCCCAGTCACGGGTACGCTCCACCGCCCGTAACCGACCCGCCTTCACCGCTCTCAGGTAAAGCGGCTAATCAATCGGCTCAAAGACGCCCTTCGCGATCAGCGCCTCGGCCACAGAGGCCGGAATCTCAATCCGGGTAGCACACGGCAGGACGGTCTCTGTCCCACCGACTGCCACTCGCTGCGGACCAGCACGGAACGGGATCACCCCGCCCACCGTCGCGTCCTGCGCGAACTGGTTCATCCTCAGCGCCCGCAACTGCGGCGACTCTGCGTGGTCGCCCTCAACCTTGATGCCCTTCATCGGTCTCGTCCTTTCACCGCTAAATACCGAGTCCATAGGTACCGGCTCTCTTGGACCCGGTAACTCGCGTTCCGTTTGGAAGGCGGCCCGTTCTGCCGCCACGGAGTAGACGGCGCAACAACAGTCGCCTCCTCTTCCGCTTGATCCTCCAGCCAATCCTCCGGCTCATCACCCATCGCCCTGCCTCACGGGGACCAGATACGACAGGAGTTCATGCTTCCCGCTATGGGGGTCGAACTTGGTCCGCTTGTGACCCCTGACCCAATCACGCCACAGCGTGGCCCGCTCCTCATCGGTCTCAGCCGCGTCGTAGGCCGTCCAGTAGTCGGCCATCTCCTGCGCGATCGTCATCGCACGTCCTCCGTGGTCGTGCCCACGAACAGCGGCTTGTACGCCTCGGCACTCATGCCCGACTTCACGCGTCGAGCGCGGAGGATCGCCGCTTCACGGGCATCGGTCGCCCGCGCCACGGCATCGCTCAGCGCCTGAAACGAGGAACCGCCGCCCTCCAGCAGTGCAGGCACCTCGGCCAGGTAACCGACTTCGGTCAGCAGCGCCTCTTCAGCGGGCGTCAACGGCTTCAGACGACCCATATCCCATCCGATCTCTTCCGATCGCTTACCGCTAAGGCGGTACCGCCTACCCCGATTCACCGCGTCCCACTCGCAGACCTCGCGGAGCCATTCCTCCTCGTCCCGCGTGGACTCGTAGTGCTCCCTCTCGCGCAGAGACGCGAACTCCCTGCGTCGGAAGTCGTCCGCTTCCCACGGCTCACGATTCACGCGCTCGTCACCGATGCGGCGCAGTTCTGCAT
>JALZDC010000060.1 GCA_030862755.1 Actinomycetota bacterium | reverse complement strand
ATGTGTGAACCCCTTCCCCGACGGGTACGGACGGTGGGAGAACCTGACAGGGGAACAGGGGGAGGTGACCAAAGATGATCTGGACCATCCTGGCTGTGATCGGATTGATCGCCGTCCTCATGTGGCTGTTCTAGACGAACGATCGAAAGCTCTTCGAGCTGTCATGCCGCGAGGAGCGTGGCGGGCCGATCAGGAAGGGGCCGTGTTCGGAGGGGCGTGTCGATCACCGCTCCCTCGCGCCGGCCTCTTCGTGTCACCCCGCGGTAACGAGCCGTCACACCCCTCATACGATCGGCGTTCAGTGCCACGTCTCCCTGGAGAGGTCGTCCGTGATGCTCAAGCATGCGGCCCGCCTAGCGGGTGAGGCGCGAGTCGGGCTGGTGTACCAGAGGATCGAGTGCGCGACTGAACCGGTTCGCGTTCCGCTCGAAGTCGTAGCGTCGCCGATAGTCCGTCGGGCTCATCCCCATGTGTCGGCGGAAGGTCGTGGTGAAGTGACTCGGGCTGTGGAAGCCAACCCGGTGGAGGATCTGGGTGACCGTCAGCTCCGATTCGCGGAGCAACTGTGCCGACCGCTGGATCCGGAGCGAGATCAGGTAGCGGTAGGGAGGCATACCCACCATGGCCGTGAACTGCCTCGTGAAGTAGTAAGGGCTAAGGGCTGCGTGCGCCGCGATCGCGTTCAGGTCGACGTCGTAGGCGAGGTTCTGGGCAAGGAAGAGCTGGACCTCGTGGATCTTGCGCTGGAGATGCGGGCTGGGGAGCCCTTCGGCGATCACCGTCATGCGGCCCTCGTGGCGGCCCTGATGGCCCTCATCGTCTTCCCTACAGGGTACGTCGGCGGGCGAAGGGATGGCTTTCGGAATCCTGCCGCTGCTTCCCTCACACCATCTTCTCCGGTACGACGATGTCGTCGTACTCCTCCTCGGTGAGGTAACCGAGCGCGAGGGCGGCTTCCCTGAGCGTGGTGCCCTCGCGATGCGCCTTCTTCGCGATCGCGGCGGCCTTGTCGTAGCCGATCTTCGGTGCCAAGGCGGTCACGAGCATGAGCGAGCGGTGCACGAGCTCCTCGATCCTCTCCCGGTTGGGTTCCAGGCCCTCGACACAGAACTCGCGGAACGTGCTGCAGGCGTCGGCGAGCAGCTTCGTCGAATGCAACAGGTTCCGGATCATCACGGGCTTGAAGACGTTCAACTCGAAGGTGCCCTGCGACCCCGCGACCTTGATCGCCGTGTCGTTGCCGAACACCTGCGTCGCGACCATCGTCAAGGCCTCGCTCTGGGTGGGATTCACCTTGCCCGGCATGATGGAGGAGCCCGGCTCGTTCTCCGGAAGGAGCAGCTCGCCGATGCCGGCTCGGGGACCCGAGCCGAGCCAGCGGATGTCGTTCGCGATCTTCATCAGCGAGACCGCGAGGGTGGCGAGCGCGCCGCTCGCGTGCACGATGGCATCGTCGGCGGCGAGCGCCGCGAACAGGTTGGTCGCCTGGACGAACGGTAGGCCCGTGAGCGCCGCGATCTTCGCCGCGCACGCATCGCCGAAGCCATCGGGCGCGTTCAATCCCGTGCCCACCGCGGTCCCGCCGATCGCGAGCTCGTAGAGATGCGGGAGCGTGTGCTCGAGCCTCTCGATGTCGTCGTCGAGCTGCGCGACATAGCCCGAGAACTCCTGCCCGAGGGTGAGCGGGACGGCGTCCTGCAGGTGGGTCCTGCCGATCTTGACGATGTCCGCCCAGGCGACTGCTCTTTCGTCCAGGGCGTCTCGCAGCGCCCGGACGGCGGGGACGACCCGCTCGACGATCTGCTGAGCCGCCGCGACATGCATCGCGGTCGGGAACGTGTCGTTGGAGGACTGTGACATGTTCACGTGATCGTTGGGATGGACCGGCACCTTGGAGCCGAGCTGGCCGCCGGCGATCTCGATGGCGCGATTCGCGATGACCTCGTTGACGTTCATGTTCGTCTGGGTGCCCGAGCCCGTCTGCCAGACGCGGAGCGGGAACTCGCCGGCGAGCCGTCCGTCGGCGACCTCGCGCGCCGCGGCGACGATGAGGCGGTGCTCGTCCGGCTCGAGCAGGCCGAGGG
>JALZDC010000058.1 GCA_030862755.1 Actinomycetota bacterium | reverse complement strand
TCCGGCGACAGGTCGAAGGTCGCGAACGCGATCTCCCCGAGCGTGCCGGCCTCCTGGAGCGCCGCGAGCGTCGGCTGGGCGCCAGTCGGGCCGAGCGTGAGGATCCCGTCGATGTCCGGGTTGTTCTGGAGCGCCCCGGCCACCGTCTCGGTCGTCCCCGTCGGGTCGTCGAGATCCACGGCGATCACCTCGCCCTGGACGCCCAGGCCCTCGAAGAACCCCTCGCACCGCAGGTCGAGCGCCGCGTTGCCGACCTCCTGGTTCAGACAGATCGGGTTCTGCACGCCCTCCTCGGCGAAACGCTCTCCGGCGATCAGGCCGGCCTCGAACTCGGTCTGCCCGACGTGCACGAGCACGCCGAGATCGGCGAAGGTGTCCGAACCCGAGTTCATCGTGATGACCGGGATGTCGGCGGCGACCGCCGCCTCGATCGACGGACCGAGCGCGTCTGCGTCCGGCAGGCTCACGACGAGCCCGTCCGGCTGCGAGGCGACGGCCGCATCGATCAGCTGCGACATCTCCACCATGTCGAACGTTCCCGGAGCCTGGTACTCGACCTCGACCCCCATGTCCTCGGCCGCGTCATCGACGCCGTTGGCCGCCACCGACCAGAACGGGTCCGACGCCTGACCGTGGGTGACGACCACGAAGCGGAAGTCACGTTGCGTGACGCCGTTCCCCTCGCCGTTTCCACCGCCGCCGTCGCCACCGCCCCCGTCGCCCGTGCACGCTGCCGCGCCGAGCGCGAAGACGAGCGCCACCGCAGCCCATCTCTTGTTCATCGATCAACCCCCTCGTCGACTCGCCGGGCGCGACGCTCGCGCCACCAATTAACTACCCCCTCGTCGCCGTCCCCACCTCCTCCCACGCTCGCTCCAGGAACGCGAGGCTACGCCTCGCATCGTGGATCGGACCCGATGCTTCCTTCGGCTCCCGATCGAGCACCTCGTCGTGTTCGAGTACGTACCAGCCGGCGTACCCGGACTGCTCGAGCGCGCGCACGACCGCCGTCACGTCGAGGTCGCCCTCGCCCAAAGGGCGATAGAGGCCGGCCCGGACCGCATCCCGGTAGCCGAGGCGCCCCGCAGCGACCTGCTCGGCCACCCCGGCCGAGACGTCCTTCAGGTGCACGTGGACGACGCGAGGCGCGGCTTCGCGAGCGAGCTCGAGCGGATCCCCGCCACCGACCAGGACGTGTCCGGTGTCCAGGCAGAGCCCCACCTCGGAGATCTCGAGGAGGCGCTGGACGTCGGCGGGTCGCTCGACCACGGTTCCCTGGTGGGGATGGAGGGCGACCCGCAGACCTCGATCGCCCGCGAGCGCCACGACCCTGTCGATCCCTCGGCCGAGGGCCGACCATCCGTCGCGATCGAGCCCTTCCCTTGCCTCGTATCCTTCCCTGCTCGTCGCGGCCGCGAGGACCAGCACCTGGCCGCCGAGATCCGCGATCAGGTCGGCGGACGCGCCGATCGCGTCGAGCCCGCCTCGCAGATCGGCTTCGTCGTGGAGCACCGCCGGCACGAACCCGGCGACGATCTGCAAGCCGTTGTTCATCAGGAGCGCCCGCGCCCGTGCCGGGGGGAGGAACCCCTCCGGACCGAGCTCGGTCGCACCGAACCCGGCGGCATGCATCTCCGACAGGACCCGCTCGGCCGTCATCTGATGCCCCCACCCGGGGACCTCGCACACACCCCACGAGATGGGCGCACCCGCGACCCGGCCGTCAAGCTTCATCACGCGAACTCGTCCAGCCGCACCGGCCGATGCTCCTTGCGGGAGAGGTCGCAGGCGACCGCCACCCTCATCGCCTCCAGCGCGTCCTCCGCCGTGCAGGCGCTCTCCTGCCGGCCCGCGGCGACCTCCACGAAGGCGTCCATCTCCGCACGATAGGCCTCGGCGTACCGCTCCTGGAAACCGCGGTAGGCGTCGGCGGGCGCCGGTGCCGCGCCGGGCTCGACGGAGCGCAGCGGCATGCGCTCGTCCCAGCCGACGGAGATGCTGTCCCCGGATCCGAGCAGCTCCATCCGGATGTCGTAGCCGAGTGGATCGTGCCGGGTCACCGACAGGATCCCGAAGCTTCCACCCGAGAGCCGCAGCGTCGCCACGGCCGTATCCACGTCGCCGTACCGCTCGAACTGGGGGAACGCGATCACGTCGCCGTCCGCGTACACCTCGACGGTCTCCTGCTTCGTGACGAAACGGAGCGCGTCGAAGTCGTGGACGCTGAAGTCGCGGAAGATCCCGCCCGATGCGGGGATGTACGCCTCGTGGGGAGGCGCGGGGTCGTGCCCGGCCATCCGGACCACGTAGAGCGTGCCGAGCGAACCGTCCGCGAGGAGGTCACGAGCCGCCCGGAACCCGGGATCGAACCTGCGCTGGAACCCCATCTGGAGGGGGATCCCCGCACGCCGTACGTGCTCGACGACCGCGGCCGTCGACGCCAGGTCGAGCGTGATCGGCTTCTCGCAGAACGTCGGCCGGCCGGCATCGGCGCAGGCATGGATCAGATCGGCGTGTGCCGAGGACGCCGCCGCGATCACCACCGCGTCGACAGTGGCAAGCAGCTCCTCGGTCGTGGCCACCGTCTCCGCCCCGATCCTGACGGCGACCTCCTCTGCCCGAGGCACGTCCGGATCGCTGACCAGGACCGCGTCCACCTCGTCGATGGAGCTGAGCGTCGCCGCGTGGGTCTCTCCCATGCGGCCCACCCCGACCACTCCGACGCGCATCCCTCTCCCTCGTCACACCAACGTGGGACCGAGCATCGGCCCGGAGCCCGTGAAGTGGAACGTTCCAACACGCCCCCCGGCCCCAGGGTCGTATGGAACGTTCCAACCGGCCGGCGTACGATAGGCGCCGCTCGGAGGCGCTGTCAAACCGACGACGGCCTCGCGACCCGAGCGAGAGGGAGGGCCCGTGGACACGATCCGCCTGACGACGGCCGGCGCCGTGGTGAGGTTCCTCATGGCCCAGCGCACGGAGATCGACGGGGACGAGGCGCCCCTCTTCCCCGGTGTCTTCGCGATCTTCGGGCACGGGAACGTCACGTGCCTGGGGGATGCCCTCGAAGCGGTGAAGGATCGCTTCCCCACGTGGCGAGGGCAGAACGAGCAGTCCATGGCGATGGCGGCGATCGCGTTCGCGAAAGCGAAGCGTCGACGCCAGATCATGGTCGCCACCAGCTCGATCGGTCCGGGCGCGCTGAACATGGTGACCGCAGCCGGCATCGCGCACGCGAACCGCTTGCCCCTGCTCCTCCTGTCCGGAGACGCCTTCGCGGGGCGGGTGCCCGACCCCGTGCTGCAGCAGGTGGAGCGCTTCGACGACCCGACCGCCTCGGTCAACGATGCGTTCCGTCCGGTCACCCGATACTGGGATCGCATCACCCGCCCCGCGCAGGTCCTGCAGTCCCTCCCGCAGGCGGTGGCGACGATGCTCGACCCCGCCGATTGCGGCCCGGCGTTCATCGGCTTGTGCCAGGACACGCAGGAGAAGGCCTTCGACTTTCCCACGGCGTTCTTCGAGTCACGCTTGCAACGGATCCCCCGGCCGGGACCGGACCCCCACGAGGTCGAGGCCGCCTCTGCGATCCTCGGTTCGTCGAAGCGACCCCTCCTCATCGCAGGTGGGGGCGTCCACTA
>JALZDC010000054.1 GCA_030862755.1 Actinomycetota bacterium | reverse complement strand
GCTTGTCCCAGACCCACTCGACCATGAAGGCCAGGCCGAGGAACACCAGCACGCCTCCGACGATCATCCGCGGGATCAGCCCGACGACCTCCGCGCCCACCACGACGGCGGCGAGGGGCACGAGCGCCGCGATCAGGCCCGCGGCCCGCGCATCGACGTGCATGCGCTCAGCGAGCGCCGTCAGGGAAAGCGCGTGATAGCCGGGGATCCCCCCGAGCGCCCCCGAGACGACGTTCAGGACGCCCGCGTCGCGCATCTCCCGATTGGTGTCGAGGTCCCGGTCCAAGACGAGCTCGGTGCCGGAGATGTTGAACAGGATCGCGAACGTGGCCACGAAGACGCCGGTGACGACCCCGGCCCACGATTCGAGAACGGAGGCCCAGTCGGCGCCGCCGAGCGCGCGGAAGGCCCACGGCTCCCACGGCCGCGCCGTCTCGCCCGGTCCGAACAGAAGCCACCCCTCATCACGGACCTCCTCGATCGACGAGCCCGTCGCGATCATCCCCACGACGAACACCGCGAGTCCGATCGCGATCACCGCCGGGATCACGAGCGGGCGCTTGATCTTCCGCACCGCGATCAACAGGATCACGCCGAACGCGAACGCCGGAACCCAATGGACGAGATGGTGTTCACGGATCATCGAGGGGACCGTGCGCAGATGCAGGATCGTCCCCGTGGAGACGTAGATCCCCCCTTTGAAGAGCAGCCATCCCGTGCCGGCGAGGAACCCTCCGACGACCGGATACGGCACGAACCGGATCAGCCCGCCGAGCCGGAACCTCCCGATCACCACGAACAGGATCCCGCACAGGACCGTCACGACGAGGGTCGCGGCGACGACGGTGAGGAAGATGTCGGGACGCCCGTGGACCTCCAACCCGGACTGCCTGGCGATGAGGTCGAGGTCGGCGGCCTTCGCCGCCGCGGCGGAGGCGACGAGTCCGAGGACGGCCGCCGCCGCGTCCTGCACGCTGCCCACCACGCCCCGGGAGCCGGACCGCCACGCCATGAACGCGAGCGTCAGCGCCGCCGCTCCGAGGTACAGACCGATGCCGTCCGGCAGGCGGGCCCCGAGCAAGCCACCGAAGACGAGGGCGGCGAACGCGATCGCGAGCACACACTCGACCGCGCCGATGATCAGGCCGGCGGCGACCGAGGCGAGCCACGTGGCGGCCCGTCGCTCTACGGCCATGTCTGTCTCCCCCGTTCCCGTCAGTCCAACAGCAGGTCGTACGTCCGCACCGTGTCGGTCAGTCGCTCCGCCATCGCCGTGGCGAGCCAGCGGTGAAGCGCCGCGGCCGTCTCCGGCTCCTCGGCCTCGAGCCGCTCGATCGACTCGCGGCTGATCCGGAGCACGACCGAGGGAACCTCGGCCGCCACGTCGGCGGTTCGCGGGACGTCCGTGTAGAGCGTGACCTCGCCCACCACGACCCCCGGACGGAGCGTTCGGAGCCGGATCCTCGTTCCATCCGGCGTCACGGTCTCCACTCCCAGGCGTCCTGACTCGAGCACGTAGACGTCGCCCGGAGGCTCGTCCTGGTGGAGCAGGACCGTGCCGGCAGGGAGCGACACGCGCTCGAGGTGGGCCGCGAGGCCCGGTGGCAGTCCGCCAGGGCCGGCGGCGGCGGGGTGCTCGCCCGGGGCCTCGGTGAGGTCGGGGGCGGAAAGCAACGCGTCCTCACAGTGCTGCAGCCCACGGTCGAGGTCGGGTTCGAACGAGACGAGTCCCGGCACCTCGTCCACGCCGCCGCGCGCGAGCTGGGCGCGCACGGCATCGGAGGCGGCCGTGAACACGATCTCCGATCCCGCGGCCTCCGCCAGGCGGACCACCTTCACGAACGAGACGACCGCCGAGGAATCCACGCCCGTCACCCGCCTGAGGTCGATCACCACGAACCTGGGTGGCGTGGACCCGATCCGACGTCGGATCCGCTCCAGCAGGCGGTTGGCCGATCCGAAGAACACGAACCCACTTACTCGCAGGATCTGGACGCGGTCGGAGAGCGCTCGGAGCTCGGCCCGTTCGGTCTGTGGGCGATCGACGTTGCTTCGATACGTCTCGCCGAA
>JALZDC010000050.1 GCA_030862755.1 Actinomycetota bacterium | reverse complement strand
GGCTACAGCCCTGCCGCGCCCCGGCGACCGAGGCGGATCAGACACCCGCACGGGTGAACGTCACATGCGTGACTCCGCTGGGCGAGGAGACGGCCTCGACCTCGTAGTCCTGCTCGAGGTCCGCGAGTCCGTCCCAGAGGCGTACGCCTCGGCCGAGCAGGATCGGGACCACCACGATGTGCATGTGGTCGACGAGCCCGGCAGCCAGGAAGTCGCGGATCGTGGTGGGGCCCCCGCCGAGGCGTACGTCCTGGCCGCCGGCAGCCTCGCGGGCCGTCTCGAGCGCCTCGGCAGGCGAAGCATCGATGAAGTGGAACGTCGTGCCGCCCTCCATCTCGATCGACGGGCGCGGGTGATGGGTGAGGATGAAGGTCGGTGTGTGGAACGGCGGGTTGGGACCCCACCAGCCCTTCCACTCCGGGTCCTCGTGCCATCCGGGGTAGCCGAATTTCCCGGCACCCATGATCTCGGCGCCGATCCCAGGGTCGTGCAGCCGCACGAAGGCGTCGTCGAGGCCGCGGGTGCCGCCGGGCTCGTCGACCATCTCGCGCCAATACCGGGTCGTGAACATCCATTCATGCAGTCTTTCGCCGGCGTGGCCGAACGGTGCGTCGTGGCTCTGATGTTCGCCGGTCCCGAAACCGTCGAGCGAGATGGAGAAGTTGTGGACGCGGACGATCGACATGGTTGCTGCTCCTTCGGATTCAGGTTCACGTTTCCACCAGGTTGAGTCCGCATCGTAGCGCCTACGAAACTCGCCCCGTGGAGGACACCGAGCGCCAGGGTCGTGCACCACTAGCGGGAACTGCGCCCGGCCCCCGGCGGATAGTCACCGTTCACTGATCCAGTTTCGGCGCCGTCCGTCAGCTGGTCGACGACGGTGCCTCAGTCTTGAGAACACCCGTGGTGGTTGGTGGGAGGAGGGGTGTCTGGTTTCAGGACACAGTGCACAGATGTCTCGAGACATCACGATCGGGCGAGTGGGTCGGTCGGTCAGTGGTGGTGGTCAGTTCGTCGGTCGGTCGGTGGGAGGAGGAGGATTCGAACCTCCGTAGGCTACGCCGGCGACTTTACAGGCCGCTCCCTTTGGCCACTCGGGCATCCTCCCGGGGACACCGTTGAGGATAGCAACCGGTGCGCCACGCTCCGGGAAGCCGACAAGCGACCGGGACACCCGAGCCCATGCCCTTCTAGGATTGGCTCGTGGCGAAGGATCAGTTCTCGTTCGACATCGTGTCGGAGGTCGACATGCAGGAGGTCCGCAATGCCGTCGACCAAGCCTCCCGCGAGATCTCCCAGCGGTTCGACTTCAAGGGCACGGGGACCTCGGTCTCCCTGGAGGGCGACAAGGTCGAGATGGCCGCCGGGACCGAGGACCGCTTGAAGGCCGCCTGGCAGGTGCTCCAGGAGAAGGCGGTGCGCCGCCAGGTCCCCCTGAAGTCGCTCCAGCCCGGTGAGATCCAGCAGGCGGCCAAGGGGACGGTCCGTCGGTCCGTCGCGGTCATCCGGGGCATCCCTGACGAGAAGGCGAAGCAGATCTCCAAGTTCGTCCGAGGCACGGTCCCCAAGGCGCAGACGCAGATCCAGGGCTCGCAGTTGCGGGTCTCGGCGAAGTCGAAGGACGACCTCCAGACAGCGATCCGCGCGGTCAAGGAGGAGGACTTCGGCCTCGCACTGCAGTTCACGAACTATCGCTGAGCGGCAAAACACACCGCAACCACCATGTTGTGAGCGCCTGGGTCCCCCGGTAGATTCCTCAGACCCTTCAGGAGGTGGAGATTGGATCTCGAACGGCTCCAGGCTCGCGCGGCGGAGATCGCCCAACGTGAAAGCGCCGACCTGCTCACCAGAACCACGGCGTCGAAGGCTCTCTACGAGCGAGCTCTGGAAAGTCTCCCGAGCGGCGTTTCTTCGAACTTCCAGGTGGGGGACCCGTACCCGGTCTACCTCGAGAAGGGGCGGGGCTCTAGCGTCTGGGACGTCGACGGAACCGAGTACAGGGACTTCCACGGCGGATTCGGCGTGAACATAGTGGGCCACGCCCATCCGAAGATCGTCGAGGCCCTGGAGAAGGCGGCTCGCGAGGCGATCCACTTCGCCGTCACGACGCCCACGACCGTCGCCCTCGCGGAGGCCATCTGCGAGCGCTTCGAGCTGGAACAGATCCGCATCGTCAACTCCGGGACCGAGGCCACGATGGACGCGATCCGCGTCGCTCGGGCCGCGACGGGCCGCGACGTCATCGTGAAGATGGAGGGCTCGTACCACGGCCACCACGACTCGGTGCTCTTCTCCGTCGTCCCGGAGGCCGACGTCCTGGGGCTCAGGCACAACGTCAACCACGAAGGGAAGTCGTGGTACACCACGCAGCCCACGTCCAAAGGCGTCCCGCGGGCGCTCTGGGACACCACGATCGTGGTCCCCTTCAACGACGCCGCCGCCGTCGAACAGGCGCTGGCGGACAACGAGGGCCAGGTGGCCGCCGTCATCCTCGAGCCCGTGATGATGAACGTCGGCATCATCGAGCCACAGCCCGGGTACCTCCAGGCGCTGCGCGATGGATGCGAGAAACACGGCGCGGTGCTGGTCTACGACGAGGTGAAGTGCGGCGGAACGATCGCCTTCGGCGGCACCATGGAGCGCTACGGCGTGAAGCCGCACCTCTCCGCCTATGCGAAGGCGATCGGCGGAGGCGCGACGATCGGCGCCTTCGGCGGCGAGGCGAGATTCATGGAGTTCGTGACGAAGGGAGCCGCCCAGCAGGGCACGTTCAACGGGAACCCGCTGTCGTCGGCCGCCGGCCTCACGGCGCTTACGCAGGTCCTGACACGCGACGCCTACGACTACCTCGGAAAGCTCGGCTCGAAGCTGGCGGAGGGCTGCGACCGGGCGATCGCCGACTCAGGAGTGCCGGCGCACACGGTGGACCTGGGGGCCAAGGGCTGCGTCTCCTACCGGGCCGAGCGGCTCACCAACTACCGCGACTTCCTCGAGACGCACCCGGAGCTCTACTGGGCGTCCTACCCCTGGATGGTGAACCGCGGCATCTTCATGACCCCGGGCGACGAGGAGCAGTGGACGATCTCGGTGCAGCACACCGAGGACGACATCCAGCGCTACATCGACGCGTTCGGGGAATTCTGTCAGGAACTGACCGCGTAGACGGCCCCCGGCGCGATCAGCCGATCGGACCATGCTCGCCACGGAGCTCGCTGGCGATCGCCCGGAGACGCTCGACGCGAGCCTCGGTCGGCGGGTGGGTCCTGAACAGGCTCGAGATCCCGCCCCGGCCACGTGCCTGAAGAGCGTTCATCGGGTTCACGATGAACATGTGAGCTTCTGCCGGGCTCACGGTCGCCAGCGGGGGCACCTGGCGCGACGCCTGCTCGAGCTTGACCAGCGCGCTCGCAAGTGCATCGGGGTCCCGGGACAGGAACGCACCGGACTCGTCGGCCTGGTACTCGCGTGACCGCGTGACGGCCATCTGGATCAACAGCGCCGCGATCGGGGCGAGGATCCAGGCCAGCAGGAGGGTGAAAACGTTGCCGCCGCCCTCGTCGTCACTCCCCCCGAAGAAGAAGGCGAACCGGGCCAGGAACGTGATGCTCATGCCGATGGCCGCGGCGATCGAGGAGATCAGGATGTCCCGGTTGGCCACGTGGGACAGCTCGTGGGCGAGGACGCCGCGGAGCTCCCGCTCGTCCAGGATCTGGAGGATCCCTCGGGTCACGGCCACCGATGCGTGCTCGGGGTTCCGGCCGGTGGCGAACGCATTCGGCTGCATCATCTCCGAGACGAACAGCTTCGGCATCGGCATGTTCTGCTCGGTCGCGAGCTGCCGGACGATCCGGTAGAGGTCCGGCATCTCCCGTTCGGTCACGGGCTTCGAGCGTGTGGTCGCGATCGCGATCCTGTCGGAGAACCAGTACATCGAGAAGTTGAAGACCAGGGCCAGGATCAGCGCGATCGTCGCCCCGCTCGTGCCGCCGAGCCACTGCCCGACCAGGATGAACAGTCCGCCCAGTGCCGCGATCAGGATCCAGGTCTTCAGCCGGTTGATCCCCGGTGCCATCTCTCATTCCTCCTCTATGGGGGTCGCTCCCCGCCTCGGAGAGTCGACACGCCCCACCGGAACCATGCTCTCACAGCTCCTTCGTTCGAGGGGAGGACGCCGGTTCAACCGACGAGCGTGGAGATGTCCGCGAGCTTCGAGAAGGTCCCCGGCAACAGGAAGAAGAACAGCAGCGCCGCCATCGAGAGTCCGACCACGCCCCCGACCAGCACGGGCGTACGGAAAGGCGTGGTGTCCTCGGCAGGCTGGAAGATCATCTGACGGGCGACGGCGAGGTAGTAGAAGACGCTCACCACCGAGTTCACGACCATGATCGCAGCGAGGACGGGGCCGAGCACGTCGCCGCGCGCGATCGCCGCGCCGAAGATCAAGATCTTGGCCCAGAAGCCCGCCGCCGGAGGCACACCGGCCAGCGAGACCATGAACAGCGTCATCCCGACCGCGAGGAACGGCGCGACCCTAGCGACCCCCGCGAAGTCCGACAGCAGAAGCCTCGGACTGCGCTTGCTGAGCGCGACCGCGACCGAGAACGCTCCGAGGTTCATGATGCCGTAGATCAGGATGTAGGCGGTCGCGGAGGCGAACGCTTGCTGGTTGACGACCTGGTCGTTCGTGACCAGCGCGAACGGTAGCAAGATGTAACCCGCCTGGGCGATCCCCGAGTACGCGAGCAGCCGGATGAACTGCCGCTGCTGCAGCGCCACGAGGTTCCCGATCGTCATCGTGGCGACCGAGAGGAACGCGAAGATCGGCACCCAGAACTCGTGCTGCCCGATGAAGCCCACGAACATCAGCTGCAGGAGCCCCGCGAAGCCGGCCGCCTTAGATGCCACGGCCAGGAACGCCGCGACCGGGACCGGCGCGCCCTCGTAGGTGTCGGGCGCCCAGAACTGGAACGGGAACGCCGAGACCTTGAAGGCGAAGCCCACCACGACGAACAGGATCGACGCCAGGGCCATCGCCTCTTGGGCCGGGCCGAGCTCGCCCAGGGCCGTCGCGATCGCGTCCAGTCTGGTCTCTCCCCCGGTCAGCCCGTAGATCAGGCTCATCCCGAAGAGCATCACCGCGGTCGAGAGCACGCCGATGAGGAAGAACTTCAGACCGCCCTCGACGCCGGTGACGTCCCACTTGCGGAAGGCCGCCATCAGGAAGCCTGGCGCCGACACGAGCTCCAGAGAGATGAACAGCATCAGCAGGTCGCGGGACGACGGCATCAGCAGACAACCGAGGAACGACGTGAGGAGCAGGAAGTAGTACTCGCCCTGGTAGTAGCCCGGCTGGTCGAAGTAGTGCCGCGAGACCGCGAGGACGATCACGGCGGCTG